>CAZYWQ010000026.1:0-11508 GCA_964651675.1 uncultured Candidatus Sumerlaeota bacterium
CCATAGTGTTTTGATAACTCTACGATGTGAATGATACCTCTTGCTTTATCTTTGTCTTGCCATAGAATTTCCATTTCCAATCTCCATTGTTTATCGACTCTAACAGAGTATCTATTTGGAAAGCCTTTCATTTTCTCAAAATTCAAAGAAACTGTTTCCCATAAATCATAAATATTGTTAGCGGCTTCCAATTGTTGTATTCGCATAAAAAACTTTTTGAGAACATTTTGTTGTAATTTATATTTGTTACTCCTACCCTTCTTATATAATTCTTTGATTTTCTTATTATCAAAAAATATTTCCAATGTTTATCATCCTAATTGTTTTGAGATTGTCAAGTAAATATTAACCCAGCAGGTTAATTTAAGTTATATGATTTTTTCTCTATATTTCAGCTCATGAAAAATAAATAGAGAAAATTGACTAAAGATTTATATGCTGGTGAAGTTAATTACATCATTCCGTTCTTGTTGTTAATTAGAATTTTAAGAGTTAGAACCTATATAACAAGTAATAAATTGTCTATCAATTATTATTTTTTTAAGTAGAACAACTTTATGGTATTTCCAATTCCAATCCATCGTATGCTAACTCAATCGATGGTGGGAATTGTTTGTTGACTTCTTCGTGTTCTATGTCGTGGCACATATGAACGAAGTATGTTTTTTTCGCACCGATCTTTTGCGCTTCTTTTATGGATTCAGATAGTGAGAAATGGGTTGAATGAGGCTTGTATCGAAGAGCATTCAAAACAAGAACTTCTAAATTGTTGAGCTTTTCATAACTTTTTTGAGGTATGAAACTGCAATCTGTAATGTAAGCAAAGTCGTTTATTCTATAACCATATATTTCAAGTTCCCCGTGAAAAATTGGTATGGGTTGAACACTCATATTCCCAATAGTTATTTCGTCTTCTATGACATTTGTATTTACACTTGGGATTCCTCCACCGATTTGGGGTGGATCAAAACAATAATCAAATTTACTTCTGATATACTGCATTATTTTTTCTGAACCGTAGAGTTCGATTCTGTCATTCTGAATTTCATTGAATACTCTTATATCATCAAGACCATTTATATGGTCTGCGTGAGCGTGCGTGTATAAGACACAGTCCACTCTTTTTATCTTTTCTCTGATTGCCTGAAAGCGAAAATCGGTTGTTGTGTCGATTAGGATGTGTTTATCGCCCGATTCTATGTATACTGATGAGCGTGTTCTGTTGTTTTTAGGATTTTGTGATGTACAAACTGGACACTCACAGGCAATTTTAGGAATCCCGTGGGAAGTTCCTGTGCCTAAAAATATTATTTTCACACAATTACTCCGAATTAATAATTTATAGATTAATTTCGCTATTTCCCTACAACATTGATTCGAAGATTATCAAGCATTATCATTTGATTGAAAGAGTTGATTAGGTGAAATCATTACAAAGTATTAGATAATGAAGTAATATTGAGTTCTAAATATTGAAATTGTTATTCGAATCTTCCACAGCATTTCTTGTATTTTTTCCCGCTTCCGCAAGGGCAGGGTTCGTTTCGTCCAATTTTCTTTCCTTTGACGACAGGCTTTTGTTTGGGTGGTGTGTCACTTGTATTGGTCATAAGTCGTCGCCTTTGTCTCCGTGAGTATGAGGCGGTTTCTTCATCTCCTCCTTGCGCTTGTGCTGCTGCCATTGCCCGTTGTCTTGCGACTTCTTCTAATGATACATAATCAGGATGACTCTGAAGCGATTTCGATTTTACTTGCTGCGGTAACTCAACCATAATTTGTGTCTTGAAGAATCTCTCAAATATCGCCTTTTTTATCGTGTGGATTAATTCTTCGAACATCTTGAAGGCTTCTGCCTGATATTCGTGGAGTGGATTTACTTGAGCATATCCTCGTAATCCAATTCCTTCTTTTAATTCGTCCATTCCAAGCAGGTGATCAACCCAGTTCTCATCAATTGTTCTAAGAATGGTTATGCGACTAATCTCTTTCACATAGTTTTCGCCAATAAGTTCGATTTTGTAAGCGTATGCCTTTTCGATGGAATTCTGTACCTTTTCAATAGTGTTTTCTTTACTTTGCCATTTCTCATTTAATTCTGACAGGTCGATATGCGGAACGGATCGCATTATCCATTCTTTGAATCCGATTTTATCCCATTTGTTTTCGGATTCGGAAGGATTGCAAAAAATATCAAATTCATCATTGATGGCATCCGTACAAGCCTCGAAGAGAAATTCTTTCATATCTTTTCCTTCGAGGGCATCTTTTCGGATGCCATAGATGATTTCTCTCTGGCGATTCATTACATCATCATATTCGAGTGTATGTTTCCTGCGTTCGAAATTAATCATCTCCACTTTTCTTTGGGCAGAACCGACTGATCGCGTAACGAGAGGATGTTGCATATCTTGTCCTTCTTGAAAACCTAACTTGCTCATAAGATTTGCTATCTTTTCGGGAATGAACAGTCGCATTAGATCGTCTTCTAAGGAGAGAAAAAATCGCGATGAACCAGGATCACCTTGTCTCCCAGATCTTCCGCGTAGTTGTCTATCAATTCTGCGAGATTCGTGTCTTTCTGTTCCGATAATGTGTAATCCACCTGTGGCTTTCTCTGTTTTTGAATCTTGTTTTACGACTCCTGGACCTAATTTTATGTCCGTTCCTCTACCAGCCATATTTGTTGCGATAGTGACGGCTCCTGGTTGTCCTGCTTCAGTAATGATTTCAGCTTCTCTCTGATGATGTTTTGCATTAAGAACATTGTGTGCGATTTTTCTTGCCCGCAACATACGACTTAATGTCTCCGAAACCTCTACCGATACCGTACCTACAAGAACAGGTTGCTTTTCCTTGTGACATTTTTCGATTTCGTTAAGTACGGCATTATACTTTTCTAACTTGCTCAGAAAGATAACATCATCAAAATCTTTTCTGATCATCGGTTTATTGGTAGGAATGACAACGACATCCATTTTGTAAGTGTGAAAGAATTCTGCGGCTTCGGTTTCAGCCGTTCCTGTCATTCCTGAAAGTTTATTATACATCCTGAAGTAGTTCTGAAGCGTGATTGTAGCCAGTGTCTGCGATTCTTTTTCGATTTTGACTCCTTCTTTTGCTTCAACCGCTTGATGAAGACCATCACTCCATCTTCTGCCAGGCATTAATCTGCCTGTGAATTCATCGACTATGATTACTCTGCTGTTTTGAATCACATAATCGACATCTTTCTCAAAAAGGCTATATGCCCTGAGTAGTTGAGAAATATTATGAATCTCTTCCGTTCTAATCTCAAAGAGATTTCTGATTTCCTCTTTCTTTTTTTCCTTTTCCTCTGGAGATAAATCAGGTTTTGAATCAACCACCTGAATTTCCTCGACCAAATCCGGAATAAGAAATCTATCAGGACTATCCGGAGACAAGCATTCTCGCCCTTTATCGGTAATGTCGATGTTATGTCCTTTTTCGTCGATTACAAAATAAAGTTCGGAATCAACTTCAGGCATTTTTTTATCGCGAAGGAAGTCAAGCTCCACTTTATCAATCAATTTTTGAGTGTCTGCATCTCTGAGCATCTTCATTAGTTTTTTATTCTTAGGAAGACCTCGTCGACTTTGCAGAAGTCGCTTTCCACCTTCAAAAGTGTTTGCGTTTTCTTTCAGCGCATCTTCAGCTTCCTGTAAATATCTGTTGATGAGAAGTTTCTGATTGTTAACGAGTTTTTCGACAAGTGGTTTCATCTTGTCATATCTTTGAGTAGATCTTTCTACCTGACCAGAAATAATCAATGGTGTTCTTGCTTCATCAATCAGGATGTTGTCAACCTCATCGATGATGGCATAGTGATGACCTTTCTGAACAACATCATCTATCGATAGAGCCATATTGTCCCTGAGATAATCGAATCCAAATTCGTTATTGGTGCCGTAAGTGATATCGCAGGCATATTGTTGTCTTCTTTCTTCAGAATCCATATCGTTCTGAATGCAACCTACTGTCATTCCGAGAAACTCGAATATCTTTCCCATCCATTGTGCATCTCTTCGAGCAAGATAATCATTTACAGTTACTAAATGACAGCCGTTACCTGTAAGTGCATTCAAATAAAGTGGCATTATAGCGACAAGAGTTTTTCCTTCACCAGTTGCCATCTCTGCGATTTTCCCCTGATGAAGAACGATGGCTCCTATCAATTGAACATCAAACGGAACCATATCCCAGGTGATGGTATGACCTGTTACTTCCCATTGTTTGCCGAGATTGCGTCTGCAGGCTTCTTTAACGACTGCATAAGCCTCTGGCAAGATGTCGTCGAGAGTTTCACCATCCTTCAGTCGCTTACGAAATTCATCCGTCTTAGCCGTCAACGCACTGTCCGTTAAATCCTTCAAGGTTTCGAAAATTTCATTAATCTTATCAGCAATCGGTCTGAGTTTTTTTACAGCTCTCTTATTAGGATCACCGAGAAATATTTTTAAAATCTGACCTAACATAGTCTTAATATTAGTGTGTGTTAATACACTCCAACCTCATTTTTTTAATCTATCCGTAATCTAAAAAGATTCCATTTCGTTAAAGGTAATGTCAAATATTTTAATAACACAATTATTTAAAAGGTTTGGAATTCTTAGACTGGTTGGTGATTGAATTTGAAGATAGGGGATAATTGTTGTAAGGAACAGACACGACTGTTCCCTATAAGGTGCAAATTTGTTTAAATTTGGTTATAAAAGTATTTAATTAAACTTGTCTCCTAAGTTCTTAAAGGAAACTTTCTATTGATAATGTTTATAATAATTCATTGCTATATTTCATAAATTCAGACTTTTAACAATCACTTCATAAACTTCGTAAAAAGCAACAAGATGAATAACTACCAACTCCGCCGCTATTGCGGAATATCTGACATAGTTGATATTTTCAACATAGGAACAATCTTTTCTTTTACTTTTGTGATAGCCTTGTGACATATTAACATGTGTGCAGTATTCGATACTATAATTTATATTTTTCCTCCATTTTATGTTTATTTAATTGGATATTCATTTTTATGTTGCTGATACCAATCTATCCAGAAGAAATCATCTAATGGATTTTCAGGTTTCTCTCCAGTTAATATACTAAGTGCTCGAAAAGCAGCACCTTCTAAATACCAACTTCTGGAATAACTATCTCTCCGCTCGATTATATATTTCATTATCAAAGGTATAGCCACTTTATCTCTTTTCTTTGCAAGTGTATCTAATGCCTTTTTTTGAATATATGTATCTGTATTATCTAAATATTTTCCAATCTCTGAAACAGGGAATTCAACCCCTGATTTCCCATTAATCTCTAAAATGTCCTCTTCATAATTGTTTCCTTTAAAACCATCTTTAATTGTTTCGACTATACCTATAGCCCTATTTTTCAGCCCGGATCCAATACTTTTAATTTCATCCGGAGTTTCATAACCTTCAAGTTTTTGGTATGCTAAAAAATCTCCTTTTAATGCCCAGTCAACTAAACTATTAACTCTAAGTTCTTCTAGATCCCATAAGGTATCTTTTGCTGCGGTCTTTATTTCATCTATGAACATCGCAACTAACTTTTTATCGATAGTTTGATTTAATTTCCTTTCGACTAAAAGATTTATATTGTGCTCCTCAAGTGCTTTATCTATTTTATCATCCATTGAATTTATCTTATTATCAATTTCTTTCTTCTTCTTGTCAATTTCGCTATTTATATAAGCAAATTTGCTCTCAATGTTTTTTTTGGCATCACTTACATCTTTGAATATAAAGAATGAAGCTGCAGTAAAAATAACACCTATTACTGTTGCCGTACATATACAAGCGGTCCACATACGATTAATTTGAAGATTGGCATGTTCAACAATATTTTGGTATGCTTTAATTTCATCCTTATTTCCCCCTTCTTTTTTATCATCCATTTTTATTCCTCCTTATTTATATGTAATTTGTTTAAAAAAAATAGAAGCTTGTTTGATTTTATTCGTATAGGCAGATAGGATGTAAGCAGAAACTGTTCTGGATTATTCACAATTACCCTCCTTCAATATATTTTTCAATCCATTAGAAGCTGATGAGAATATTATGGTCATTATATACGGAGAGCTTTTTCTTCTTCTTTTTGTACCCTTTGCATTTTTAATTATTTTCAAATCAAGGATGTAATGTCACAGAGATTTTTCTATCTGCACATCTTAGCTATATTGTGTAAAATCCCTATTTATTAATAGAGTGTAATAATGTAGCATCACTTTGGAGGTTGATTCACAAGGAGCCAGTAGAGTCCGAGCTTGCTCATAGCTTCAACAAAACCTTCGAAATCAACTGGTTTTACTACATAACTGTTGGCACCTAAAGCATAGGCTTCTTTGATGTCCGGATCCTCTTGCGAGGATGTTATGATAACCACCGGGATAGAACGAGTCCGACCATCCTGCTTGATCGCCTTAAGTACTTCCAGTCCACTTACCTTCGGAAGTTTCAGGTCGAGAAGAATTACCTTAGGTAAGCGGTTGAGGACTCGTGTTGTGTATTTGCCCTGGCAGAAGATGAAGTCAATTGCTTCAGCGCCATCCTCGACTGTTATGAGTCGGTTGGCAAGGTTGTGTTTCTTTAAGGCTCGAATAGTTAATTCTACATCCTGTGGATTGTCCTCAACCAATAGGATATCCACCACATCCATTGCATTCATAATCAAACTCCTTCCTGTGGGAGAGTGAAGTAAAATGTTGCGCCTCCATCGATCTTGCCTTCGCCCCATACACGACCACCGTGTCGTTTGACAATTCGTTGGACAATAGCTAAACCCACACCGGTGCCTTCGAACTCTCTATCGCTGTGTAGTCGCTGAAACACGCTGAAAAGCTTGTTTACATACTGCATATCGAATCCTGCGCCATTGTCCTGCACCGAATAGACACTCTTGCCTTCCCTTTGCTCTCCGCTCACTTTGATGATGGATCGCTCTCGCTTTGAAGAGAACTTGATGGCGTTCGATAGTAGGTTCATCCATGCCTGCCGCATAAAAGAAGGATCTCCGAGTGCTGCAGGTAAGTCGCCGACTTGGAAATCGATGTGTTCACGGCTTTCAGGTGTTGTCAAATCCTGAAATACTAAGTTTGCCATTTCACTCATATCAATTTGTGAGGGTTGCATCTCTGTGCGCCCCAGTCGGGAGAATGTTAATAGATCATCGATTAGCTGTCCCATCTTGCTGGTGTTTTCGCAGATGACAGAGCATATCCGTTTACCTTCGGTGTTTAAATGTGGTTCGAAATCTTCTAAGAGAATGCGTGTAAAACCATCAATTGCTCTTAATGGTGAGCGTAAGTCGTGGGAGACTGAGTAGGAGAAAGCTTCCAACTCCTTATTGGATTCTTCGAGTTGTGCAGTACGCTCGCTGATTCGCTGTTCAAGTCCCTCATTAAGTTGGCGGATTTCTTCTTCTGCCAGCTTGCTTTTGGTAATATCCAATATGTTTCCAGTTACGCGTATTACTTTGCCGTTTTCCATCACTGGTTGGCTCATTGTCCGTACCCAAATGCGTTTTCCATCTGCTCGAAGTAATTCCAGTTCAAGGTCAAAAGGCTTGCCAACTTCCATCGCCTGTCGAAATGCATCTTTGATGATTGGTGCAGATTGAGGTGTGTAGAAACTGATGTCTTGGATCATTTTATTCGGATCATAGTCGTGTCCGACACCATAGATTTGATACATCTCGTCAGTCCATTTAATGCGATGTTTTTTAACATCGTATTCCCAGCCTCCCAGGCTTGCAATAGCCTGAGTTTCTTTTAACAGCCTGTCGGTTTCCCGCAATGCCTTTGTTTTTGCATTTACTTGCTGCTTTAAAAAGAAGGCGAATAAGCCAATTATGGCTAATAATCCTGTTATAATAGCCAAAGCATACTTAATGTGGTTTGGGATCAGTGTCCGTGGCTGGATATTCAGCCATCGTGTAAGCGACTGATAATATGCCGAGTTTGGGTTGTTTTTCATCGAAGCAACATTGCTGTCGATGATCTTCATTAGATCAGTATTGCCATTTTTAGGAAATGCGAAATGGAGATTTTCCGGGCGGAATATAACATGCGATGGTACAATATCTTCATCCCTCAGTGGCGAGAAACTGAAAAACCGAGTTGCAACCATTACATCAGCTTCTCCAGACTGTACTGCTTTAACACTGCTTGGATAGTCAGCATAAGGAAGCAATGTGAAATCGATGTTAAAGGTAGTTTTTATTTCTTCAAGTAAGTATTTCTCCTGAATCGATCCTTTCAGCACCGCAATTTTCTTCATATTAAGGTCGCTTATTGATCCAATACGGTCTTCTTTCTTTGAATAGACATCGAGCCAGGATTCCAGTACAGGAGTATTACTCAGGTTAAATTTTTTTGCTCTTTCAACCGAAAATGATACATCTACAAGTAAATCAATCTCATTGCGTTCCAGATGGTGGATGTTTTCGGTCCAAGTTCCATATACATAATCAATTTTCCACTTTTCTTTTCGAGCAATTTCGTTTACGATGTCAACAAATATCCCACCGGGTGTGCCTTTGTCATCTATGAACACTTTGGGACTGTTCTGATAGATTCCAACTCGCACAGTTGTTGCATCTGCTAAATTGGACATTAGCAGGAATGAGATTATCAAAAAGAACAAAACCAAATATATGCCTTGAAATGGTAAGTGAAAAAGTCCAATTTTTTCTTTGGTTGAATACTCGTTGCGGGTAGAGATTCTCAAATAGGGAAGATTAATCAGTCTTCTGAATAATATATGTTGCAAAGTACCCGAAATGGCGGTCTTAGAACTTGATCTTGAGGAGATTTGGAGGTGCAGAATTCCGTTAAACCAATCCGCATTTTCTCTTCGCACGGAACACCTCCTTTGTTAGCCAACAGATGGATAAAATAAACTCATAATATAGTTACATATTGACTAATTGTATCTATTTTATTACATTTGTGGGAGTCTTATGTGGTTTCCGACCATACCCCCCCTTTAATCTAAAAGTTCTTGAACTGTTCCGATGTCAAAATCCCGGTCAATTTGAAAAATTATCTTTTTTCACCTTTTTATAAGGTATTTTCTGATAAATATTATCTAAAATCAAGTAATTTTTATTTGTGAGAAATTTGTAATTTTTCAGAAACTTCGGTTTTTATTTTAAATGTGGAATTGCTTTATTAGGAGGGACAAAGGGATAGAACAATCTTGTTTTTGGAAGTTTCAAACGACTATGATTATCTATTTATTTCATCTTACAGTTAATTTTAATGATGAATATTGCTACATTTGGTCCTATCCTAAGAACAAAAATCTTTCGGGATTCTTGCTACAAAATAAGTCCTTTTCCTCAGCTGTAAATGATGTTGTCTCGGAGAAATATTTCATATATGTCCCATAGGTATCTATAGACATTAAGTTAATCATAAAATCTGAGCCAAAAATGATTCGCTTCATCAGCTTCTCTTTATCTTTAGTCGAACAGTCATCAAGGAATTTCTTTAACACTTTGTAATATCCCTTATCTACACCTCGATAGGAGATATCGGTATAGACATTTTTGTGCTCGAGAATTAGCTTTGCAATAGCCTTACGCCACTTTTTGTTCTTAGCACCAAAATGTGCGAGGTTTAGGCGAAGATTTGGGTATTTATCGAGAACTTTGGTCCATTTGTCCGGATCGGAAAATTGTTTGTACTTCTTATCTACAAGAAATCCCCCTTCGCTGCAATGGCTCGTGATAGGGATATTATTATGCTCGCAGAAACTGTAAAGAAATTGAACTCTATTCATCTGTATGTCCCCATTATCCTCTTCATTTGCTTCCTGTGTTTCCGTGGGCCAAGGATTAAAGCCCAAAGGCGGATAGACCTTTATACCGATATAGGAATAGGGTCCTGTTTTTTCAATATCACCGGTGAAATTTATCCAATTGCAATTGTGAGCTTCAAGGTTTTCACGCCGTGTAATAGTTGTATCGTCTGCGAATCTATCAAAATATTTATTTAAAAGCTCTTTTAGATTGAGCGAGCCTCCAGAATCTTCTTCGGGCAGTTTATAGTTTTTAGTATTAATCCCCATGAAAGGGTATATCTCAAAAAGCGGTGTCTTAGGATTACCCCCTGGAAGTGGATTTTCCCCCCTGTGTTCATAATAATATTTAATGCCCAGGAATAAGTCCAACACCTGTGAGGCGATTGGCTTCCAGCGTATCTTATAAAATGTATCAAATTTCTCTTCCTTATTTCTTTTGAGACCAAAGTCCATCATTAGCGGTGTGAGTACGATCTTGTTATATTGTATCTTCTCGTCGCTGCCTGACACAATGGGGCCATTGCCCCAATTAAGGTTTTTTCTTAGATCTTCTTCCAGCTGAAGAATACAGTCGCCCAATTCCGTCTCCATTACAGCCAGCATGTTCATTGCCCTATTATCCGCTTTGAATAATGACGGAAGGTAGGGTCCGACAAAGGGGATAGCAAATAAAAACGTCCCAAGACTAATTTCCATCCTTTTAATTACATTCAGTTCTTTGAAAAGTCTTTTAAGAAATGCAGAAAGGTTCGGATGACTCAAATTCATCATATGGCAATGGGCATCATAAAATTTTGTCATACTTTCCCTCCTGGGGACAGTTTTTAATATTGTTATATTTCAAACTATGCTTAACAAGCATTATGGTTTAGCTCCAAGGTTCTGATAAGATAACATCATATAATCTTATCCGCAAGGAAATGATTATATAATTTTTAAAATTAAGACTTGATCCCTATACTTAACTTTGGCGGCTTTGTATTAACCGTATTGTAAGTTATAATACCGCAAATAAAAATGCTATTAATTTTTATTATTAATGTCAAATATAAATTTAAATATTATTTATTAAATGATTAAGTATTGTTATTGCTTGATAGCTTATTTATTGTTAAATTATTGACTTCTGCGGTAGATGATCTCCGAGATCTTTCAATCAGAGCTGAATATCTTTACGCCATAGATGGGAAAATCTGATAAAGATACACTTAGGATATACTAACTAATTCATCAGATCTTTTTGAAAGGGGATTGCGGATTTTTATATAATTTTGTGTTCTTTTGTGGCAATAGTGTTAGTTTTTTGGAAGTCTTGAATTCTGTTTTTCGAGATTCAGCAAGAATTTTTTCCAGTGCAGTCCTGCGGAGAAGCCGCCAAGAGTACCATCTGTTTTTATTACTCGATGACAGGGTATTATTATCGGTATCGGATTTTTTCCTAATGCATTGCCTACAGCTCGTGATAGATATCGACTTGGTATCTTTTTTCGGGATTTTTCACGATTTTTCTGCGATGAATCTCTGCGAGCTGAAGCTCGCATTACATTGGGTTGAGATAAATGGCTGCATATCTGTTCGGCAAGCCATTTGTAACTGCGAGTTTTACCGTAGGGGATTCGTCTGGTGGCTTTCCAGACTGATTGACTAAAGTCACTATATCCTGTTG
>CAZYWQ010000026.1:11518-13983 GCA_964651675.1 uncultured Candidatus Sumerlaeota bacterium
ACTTTCTGCCCAATTTTTTCAAATTTCCTATTAAATAGCTGATGATTTGTTTGTAATAAGGATTCAGTATCTTTGGGTTTTCTATAAAATCTTCTCGATTACCGTTGCACAAAGAAAATAATTTTTTCTTGACTGATGATTTGTTCTTCCCTGGCAAGATAATCGCCTTCAATCCCTTTTTTGAAGCGGATAATCCCAAATATCCATATTGAGTTTGATAAATATAATAATAAATTTTCTGTCGATTGTTTTTCATTTTAACTGTTCACCAAAATCAATATTATTGTGAAAAGTATATTTTTCAGCTCCTTTTTGTGTCAAGGAATTAATGGCTGATGAGGTGTCAATAAAAATTTAGTGTGATTCAGAATTTGGATTTTGAGTTGATGTATTTTTCGGAGAAGAAACACTGGTTTGTTCCGATTTAAAATTCTTATGATTGACTAAAAGAACATCGCGCTCGAAGTTGAAATCTGCATCATTGTCTTTATCGTGGCATTTTATGCATAGTTCGGGTGTGATCGTACGAAAACTTGCAGTTTCTTTATCAAGTTGCTTAGCTTTTATAAGCTGTTGCTCACGAGCATGAAGACTTAATGGTCCATGACAAGCTTCACATTGCACATTTATCATTCCTGGTGTTTTCTTAAATGACCTGAATCCATTATACTGATTGTATCCAGTCGTATGACAAGCAATACAATCAGGATCAGCCTGACTATTCTTGTTCATAAGAGTTTTGAAGGCTTTCGAATGTTGAGTACTCTTCCAATGTTCATATTCTTTCGGATGACAAAGCTTGCAGCCCCTATCACCAACATACATATCTTTGTATACCTTGCGAATATACTCTGCTTCAATTTTTAGAGAAGCTTTTTTATATTCGGCTATGACTTTTAACATATCAAGGTCTTCTTCAATGGGCGCACTGATAATATGATGTTTGCCTGCTATCTGGGTCACATTTTTATTTTCATCAAGTGTAAATCTTATCTCGCCCATACTGTTTCCACGATATCCGATCGAGACAACTTTTGTGCCAAATAAATCTTGCGGATTAGCATTAAAAGTATGTTCTTGTCCTACAATTATCAAATCAACATCTTTTACTTGTTTTGCAAAATTCTGAGCACCTTTCATCGAAATTTGCGCCATTACAATGATGTAATCACATTCATCTTTAATTTTTTGTATCACACCATTTGCTGCTTCAACTGGGTCTGTTAATGTGAAAATGTCTTCTTCATCAGACAATTTTTTATTTATTCGTGGCATTGCTGAAAGAGATTTTGTGACGCCTATTACACCCACTTTAATTTTTCGATCGCCCATCTGTTCTCTTAACTCAACTATTTTGTGTGTTGGGAATAGTGGTTTGTTATCTTTCTTGCTAACTATGTTCGCTGAGATAAAATTCAAGTTGGCTTGTTTCATCATATCTTCTATAAAATCATAACCGTAAATGAAGTCGATATGAGATAGATTAATTGCATCGTATTCGAGGAGAGCCATTCCTTTAAGGAAATATTTTGTTTTTAGTTTTCCTCTTTCATCCGGATTGGAAACAAAATCTCCGCAATCAAGAAGAATAAAATCTTTATTATGTTTTTTAATCTGATCAAGGAGAGTTTTTTTCCTCGGTAATCCACCTGGACTGTTTTTCTTGCATCCACAGTCTTGAATATAACCTTTTTGGTCGGATGTATAGAAGATGACAAATGCTTTTTCTAATTCATTTGGCTCTTCTTTTTTGGATTCTGGATTTTGAGGCTTGCTAAAAATAGGTGTGATCTTGGACTCGGTGATAGTAATCCCTTGCTTAGAATTCTCCGCAATAATTAGCGATAAACATAAGATCAAACCAAGGAATAGTAATATAAATAGAATATTTTTTCTTCTCATCTTTAACCAATGTCTTTAGGTACGGTTATTTTTCGGATAGATCTTCGAGCTTTCGGCTTTTGAATGCAACTGCAAGTTTATCAGCGATATCTTTTAGAATTTTCGGCAACTCTTCGTCCTTAACGCATTGTCTTCTGAGTCCTGAACCAGGTACAAGTTTTCCTGTTCTCACATTAAATATGCGAATGTTGATGAAGAAAATTTCGCCCAATTTGGCAATGCTACCAGCGATGAAATAATCGGCTTGCATCTTTCGACCGAGTTGCTGCCATCGCGTTAGATTTTTCGGGTTGTTTGGATTGTTGTCGACTTCATAAAGATAACGGGCGATATCCTGTCTTTCGAGAAGTCGCAGTGAATTCCAGTTTGTAAGGTCTGTTATGAGCATCTCTGGAATGGCTTCTTTGGCAATGGTATTGTAAGAACGCATATTTGTCGCATTTACAAAGTCCATTACTACTACGCGCTTCTTATATGTTACACATCCTAATAATGATACTACCAAGATAATCGAAATAAGATAAAACGATATTTTTTTCATCATTATCTATATCCCGTTATGA
>CAZYWQ010000027.1:0-13339 GCA_964651675.1 uncultured Candidatus Sumerlaeota bacterium
ATTCAAAGGTATCGAGAAATCTCTGGGAAGAAAAGAAACAGAAAGATGGGGACCAAGAATTATCGATATCGATATTTTATTATATAACAACCAGATTGTGAATACCGCTGATTTGAAAATTCCGCATCCTGATTTGCTTAATCGAGATTTTATTATCAAACCGATTTTAGAACTTGATGCGGATGTTGTTCATCCTGTGAAAGAAGCAAAAATCTCTGAACTTGTTAAGGATAAAAAATTGGGTGGTAAGGCAACTTTTTACACAAAATTGGATATGGATTATTAATTTGATCCGCTATAAGTGTTTATTAAGATAAAAGGGAATGAGATATGGATATTCTATTTACGCCAGTCAAAATTGGGTCTATCACTATAAAAAATCGTTTTGCTAGGTCCTCGACACACGAATACTTATCATCAAAAGATGGCGAGGTAACGGAACGTTTAATTGACATCTATAGAGATCTCGCTAAAGGTGGAGTTGGACTAATCAATACAGGTTTTGCATATGTGCATTCATCGGGAAAGGTCAGTCTTAAACAGAATGCAATCTATGATGATAAATTTATAGATGGTTGGAGAAAGATAGTAAATGTTGTGCACAATTATGACACAAAAATTGCCCTTCAGATTGTTCACGGAGGTAGACAGGTCAGACCTAAATTCATAACAGGTGAACCGCTTGCTCCTTCTTCTGTTACGGATTCATCAACAGGTGTTACTCCTAAAGAAATGACTATCAAGGAGATCGAAAATGTCCGCAAAGCATTTGTAGATGCAATAAGAAGAGGAAAAGAAGCTGGCTTTGATGCTGTACAACTCCATATTGCTCACGGATATTTACTTAGCGAATTTATCTCTCCTTATACAAATCGTAGAACTGATAAATATGGTGGAAATACTGAAAATAGAACGAGAATCATAGTCGAAATTCTTAATATGGCGAGAGAGGTTGTGGGAAGAGATTATACAATCTTTGCGAAATTAAATTCCGAAGATTGCATCAAAGGTGGATTAACTATAGATGAAACAGAGAAAGTCGCAAAGATTCTTGCTGAGAACACTCTTGATGCAATCGAATTAAGTGGAGGAATTGCTGAAGCTGGTAGTGTATCGGCAAGACCTGATATTGACTCCCCTGAAAAAGAAGCTTACTTCTTTCCTTTTGCGAAAAAGATCAAGGAAATCACAAATCTCCCCTTAATCCTCGTTGGCGGAATACGCTCTTTATCAGTAATGTTGAAACTAATCAATTCTGGATATGTCGATATGATAGCGATGAGTAGACCATTCATTAGAGAACCTGATTTTGTGAATAAACTTAAGTCCGGTGTTTCAACAAAATCGGAATGCATTTCTTGTAATGGTTGTTTTAATCCCCGAGGAATACGCTGTTCTCAAATATAAATGTAGGGACAGAACATCGTTCTGTCCGATATTTTGAATTACTTACTATTTATCTTCAATCGCACCTTATCTTCGTTAGAAGTCGAATCGTTAACATCATCACCATTCTCATCTTCTTTCCTCGATTCTGCCACTTCCTTCTTCTTTGATGCAGTTCGTGAAGGTGCTTTTTCTTTTGCACCGACGACTTTTAAAACTTTCAGAACTTTCGTCAGATTGGATTTTAAATCTTTTCGGTGGGAAATAACATCAATAAATCCGTGTTCGAGAACAAACTCGGATTTCTGAAAACCTTTCGGGAGAATCTGATTAATCGTCTGTTGAATAACTCTCGGACCGGCAAATCCTACTAAGGCATCAGGTTCAGCAATGATAACATCTCCTAATGAGGCAAAACTTGCCATAACTCCTGCTGTTGTAGGGTTGGTTAAGACGGTGATAAATGGAACTCGTGCTTCCGATAACTTTGCAAGAGCAAGACTCGTTTTTGCCATTTGCATTAGAGACAAGATACCTTCCTGCATCCTTGCTCCACCTGATGAACATATCACGACTACCGGGATTCGTTCTTTCATCCCCCGTTCTATCGCCCTTGTAACTTTTTCTCCTACAACACTTCCCATACTTCCGCCAACAAATGTGAAATCCTGACTGACAATGATAATGTCTATCCCATTAATTTTTGCCTTACCACTCACAATACCATCCAAAAGCCCTGTCTTACTCTGATAAGTTTTTAACCTATCGCTGTACTTCTTTGAATCGACAAATTTCAATGGGTCTTTGGGAGCAATATTACTATCGAATTCCTCGAATGTATCTCCATCAACAGTTATTTCGATTCTTTCTCTTGCGGTGAGTTTAAAATGATAGTTACATTTCGGACAGACCTTTAGATTATTGTTAAAGTCTTTTTGGAACACGACCTCAAGACAATTTTCGCATTTATACAGTAGATTATCTGGTACCCTGTCCTTCATCTTAGGAGGTCCTAATGTCGTATATTTGGGTTTTCTGAACCACTTCATTTATCTTCTCCAATGTAGTTTTCTCACTTTTTTTCTGGTAGGAGAATTAGCCCATAGGTTTTGATAATATTTGATTAGGGAATCTGGACTATTATTATTTTTAACTACTTAATCAATAAGATGTATTGTCTTTTTTGATAGACTTAATGTCAAGAATAATAATCTGAGATAGAAAGGCACTTCATATCTTAATGATTTTTATTTATAACAGTTTGAGACTCTTGAGAAATTAGTGCTGTAGGGAACAGTCGCGACTGTTCCCTACATATTGCAACTCAATCATTTCCCTTGACTGAAAGAATTGAACAAATTAAGAAGAATTAGATCGGTTTAACAAAATGGTTTTATGCGTAAATCTTCCGTATTTTGATTAACTATTATGTATATAAAAGCAATGCTGTCAATTGTATATCTCATTTTTGAGTATCTCTTTGTGATTTTACCGAGAGAAATTTTCGGTCTCAACAGATTGAATTTTGCTCCGAAGGGATCGGAATCTTCCTCCAAGAATTTCTTGTATTTGTCATATATTGAATGGGATGCGACTTTTCAGAGACCGCATCATCTTGTTAAGGGTCTATCGAAAAAGCATAATGTGTTTTATTGTGCACCTATTAGAGCGCATAATGTTGATTCTTTGTCCTGGGCTTTTCAAAACTTCGAAAGAAATATATCGGAAACTCTCACGGTTCTTGTTCCTTTGGTGCTTCCAGGAGAAAGATTATTTACTGATACATTTATCAATCGTATAATCAGGAAAATTAATAACAAAATAGTCCTGAATAGATTGATACAATACCTTAATAGAAAAAAAATCGATAATCTTATAATCTACACAAATTCGCCATTTTTTTTGGATGTTATCAATGGGCTAAAATATGATTTTCTGATATATGATGTTATGGATGACCTTATATCACTTCCTTGGTCACCTAAAAATGCTCCTGAAATCGAGGATGAGCTTTTTGGATTATCCGATCTGGTATTGACTGGCACTTATTCACTCTATGAATTAAAGAGTAGTAAGCATAAAAATATCCATTTCATACAATGTGGAGTTGACTATAAGCATTTTGCATTAGAAGGAGTGGATAAGGGGGAAAAACCATTTGATTTGGCTAATATAAAGAAACCGATAATAGGATACTTCGGTGCATTAAACGAGCGATTGGATTGTGAATTGCTCAGTAAGATTGCACAGGGAAAATCGAATTGGTCTCTTGTGATGATTGGACCTAAATATGAAGGTGTTGTCGATTTGCCCAAATCCGATAATATATTCTATTTAGGTAAGAAACACTATCGGGATTTACCGAAGTATCTGGCTGAGTTTGATGTCACCATTGTTCCTTATACACTGAAAGGTGGCACTCAATATGTCAATCCTGTTAAGATACTCGAATATCTGGCAGGTGGTAAACCAGTAGTGTCAACTGCCATACCTGATGTAAAAAGATTTTTTTCTGAATTTGTATATTTAGCAGAGAGTCATGCGGAGTTTATTGATAAGATAGAGATGGCATTGAAAGATAACTCTCTGGATATGGAGAACAAAAGAAGGGATTTCGCGAAAAAAAGAAGCTGGGATGTAATGGTAAATGAAATAACAAGTCTTTATAAAAAAACACTTAGCACAAAGGAATTATCGACAAAATAAATTGCAGAAGGAACTTGTCAAAGTTGGATAAAATCAATGTCGTTCAACTCATACACGGGATACATTTTGGTGGTGCTGAAAAGGTTGTGTATCAGATATGCACTAATATCGATAAGGACCAATTCCATCCAATCTGTATCGTGCTTGCGGATGGATTTTTACGAAAAAAACTAATTGATGCAGGGATTGAGACACATCTCATTCCGATGAAAAACAAATTGGATTTTTCTGTCACAAAAGGTATAATTAAAATTGCAAAACAGAATAGACGAACAGTCATTCATAGCCATACATCCAGAACAAATTTGATTGGGAGAATCGCTTCAAAGTCAGCAAAAGTTAAAAATCTCAGTACGATCCATTCCCCTATTGAGAAAGATACAAATATTTCTCTAAAACTGAAACCGATAAATGCTCTCGTAGAAAAACTTTCTCGATTCATGCTCGATAGATATGTTACTGTTTCTAAAAACGCATACGATCAGTTAGTTAATAGCGGACTTGATAAAAATCGGATTACACACATACCAAATGGTGTGGAAATAAATTTTTCTGAGCTTTCCAATGAAGAAAAAGGGGCTTTGATAGATGAATTCGGAGTAAGAGATAAAATTATAGTGGCAATGATAGCGCAGCTGAGACCTCGAAAGGGTTGTGAGTATTTCATCAAAGCAATACCTGAGATATTAGAGAAACATCAAGATACTCGATTTCTTATAATAGGCAATGCTGAATTTGTTGAGGGCAGAGATTATCTTGGTGATTTGAAGAAATTAGCAGAAAGTTTGAATGTCAGTGATGCCGTGACTTTTACTGGATTTAGGGAGGATGTCTCTAAATTAATGGACATTATGGACATCATTGTTCTGCCTTCGTTATTTGGTGAGGGACTGCCTTTAACTTTATTAGAGGCGATTGCACATAAAAAGCCGATTGTTGCTACCGATACAGAAGGGAATAATGAAGTTGTGGTTGATGGAGAAACAGGATTTTTAGTGCCACCGAAAGATTCAAAAGCACTGGCTGATAAAATAAGCCAATTAATCGATAATGAAGATTTGAGAATTAAGATGGGTGAGATGGGTAGAAAACGAGTAGAGTCTATGTTTTCTCTACAAGAAATGATACATAGATATGAAGAGGTCTATAGGGAATTAGTAAGTAATAATTAAACTCATATTAATCACGATTTTTCAAAAGGAAAATACTGAAAGATGGCTCTTAATAGAAAGGTCTTTCGGGATAACATAGTGTCTTATCTTTTCATTGCTCCTTTTTTGTTAGTATTCATTATTTTTCTCGGCTATCCTGTTGTTTATTCTTTTTATATTAGTCTCTTCAAGACTACAATCTACTCCGACTGGTATAATAAATTTTCCACAATGAAGTTTGTTGGATTATATAATTATAAAATGGTAATAACAGATCCCGACTTTCTCTGGAGTCTATCTGTATCACTAATCTATGCTGTTCTAACGATACCCACAGGCATTGTTCTTTCGCTAATAATGGCAGTTATCCTGAGCAGAAAAATCGCAGGAGTAAGAATTTATCGAACAGGCTTTTTTCTCCCTTATGTTTTAGACATCTTTGTCGTCGGAGTAATCTGGCTCTTTTTATATAGTCCTAAAGGAGGAGTATTGGACAATCTCTTCCATTATATTGGAGTGAAGGTCTTTTCAGAAAAAGGATTTTTGGGGAATTCCGTAACTGCTTTACCATCAATAGCTCTGGCAATGGTATTAAAAGGAATGGGATTCGGGATGATATTGTTTTTGTCCTCGATACAAAACATACCCAAAAGTGTTTTTGAGGCAGCAGAAATCGATGGTGTGAATCCTTTTCAAAAAGTATGGTACATCATCGTTCCACTCGTTAAACCAATCATTTTATTTTTAATCATAACAGGCACCATAGCTGCGCTGAATGCTTTTACTGAGATTTATGCAATGACAATAAATACCGGAGGTCCAAGCATAACCGCTCTGGGTCACACATTCAGGTCTTGTAAGCTTTCGGGATATTATTTGTTCAGAACATTTGATGAGGCATTTTATGGAAAAGCCGCTGCAATTTCTTATCTACTCTTGATCGTTGCCTTAATACTATCAATCATAAACATAAGATGGCTGACTAAAGAGAGAGTATAACTCTATGAAAAAAGGGCGTGATTATAAAACATATTATCGAGTCATCAATCTCATTCTTCACACCATTTTAATAGTTGGGCTAATATTTGCACTGCTACCTTTATTCTGGATGATAATTACAGCATTTAAAGAACCTGGACAGGCTTTTGCGCCAATTATCCCGAAAACTAATGTGATAACTGATATTGCTGAAGTAGAACCAATGAAACAGGATGAAACGGTGGTATGTTTTGAGTATCTGAATCCGACAGCTCAGAGTGTAAGCGTTGCTGGTGATTTTAATGGTTGGGATAAGAACAAAGACAGGATGACAAAATTTGGTGATGTCTGGTCTATTAAACTTAAGGAACTTCCACCAGGGAAATATGAATACAAATTTGTGGTGAATGGTACGCAGTGGATTAAAGATCCTGAAAATAAATTAGAAAGGAACGATAATTCTTTAATTGAGGTTAAAAAGGGGATTAATACGAACACTGTGTTGACTAATCAAACGAAAATTGATGATGGAAATTTGTTTATTAAGGTTGAGATGAAATCGAGCCATAATGTAGTCGCTGTGATTAATGGTGAAACAGAACTTCCATTAAAAAAGGAGGGCGATTCGGATTATTGGACTGGTTCCATCGCATTGAAAAATGTCGAGGATATCTACAAGGGGAAATATGAATATTTTCTGAGATATAAGAGACCTTTCAAGGACGCATTCAAGGCGCTTTACACGAGATTAAATTTCAAACGAATATTACATAATGTAAGATTTCCGTTTTTAAATTATTTTCTCAACTCGTTAGTAGTCGCATCAGTTGCGGGATTACTGACTGTACTGATATGCACATTTGCCGGATATGCATTTGCACAAAAGGAATTTTTCTTCAGAGATAAAATCTTCTATTTTTTATTATCTGCGATGATGATTCCAGGAATGATATTTATGGTACCGCAATACGCAATCGTCACTAAGTTAAAATGGATAAACACATATCAAGGAATGATTATTCCTCATCTGGCAAATGTTTTCGGCTTATTTTTGCTAAGACAATATATCATACAAATCCCCAAGTCCTTATTCCAAGCGGCTGAGATCGATGGTGCAAATGAGTTACAGATTATGCGGATTATTGTTGTGCCTTTGGCGATGCCGATTATAGTCACACTCTTCCTGATAACATTCGTTTTTCACTGGTCGAATTTTTTATGGCAATTGATAGTAAACACACCCGATTCGAAGGTGATGACATTACCGATAGGACTACAGTTATTTAAAAGTCAGAATATGCAAGATTGGGAAGCAGTAATGGCAGGTTCCTGTTTTTCGATTATCCCGATAACCGTGTTATTCATATTCGCTCAACGATTCTTTATAGAAGGATTAACTGCAGGGTCGCTGAAGGAGTAATTTACGATAAATAAGGAGATAAAAATAGCATTTTAATAACGATGGTTAAAAATAATTTTTTAAAACATAATATAAAAATGGGGAGAATTATTTCTCATCTAATAATAATTTTTATTCTTTTCCAATTTTTAACAAGTTGCTCGAAGATAAAGTCCGAAGAAAACTCTAAAGAACTAACACTTACCCTCTGGCAGGGATTTAAGTTTCAGGAAATTGATTATCTCGAGAAATTCATTAAGATGTTCTGTGATGAGTTTGAAAAAAAGCATAATTTGAAAATACGGATTGTTACAGAACAAATTCCTTTTGATGATATGATAACAAAGATTAAAACCGCCTGCCTTGCTTACGCTACTCCTGATATGGCAATCGTGGATGCAAATAAGGTCGTCGAAATGGCTTATGGAAGAGTGCTTGTTCCTTTAGATGAATTGAAATCGTTTGGCACTCAGAGCATAGAAGAATTCGGTAAAGAATATGTCCCGAGTGCATTTGGAACGAATGTAATAGATATCAAAGGAAAAGTTCATCTTTATGGATTGCCGGCTCAGACGAACTGTCTTGTCCTGTTCTATAACAAGGATTTGTTTGCAAGGAGATCTGCGGAGCTTGTTAGGGCAGGTCTTGATCCGAACAGACCACCTGAAAATTGGGATGAGATGATTGAGTATGGAAAAATTCTTACAGAACCTGAAAAAAATATTTATGGATTAGCCTATAGAAATTCTCTCTGGTTCCATCTACCCTGGCTCTATACTTACGGAGGATTGGTCTTTGATAAAGATAAAAATGGACAATTCAAATGCGTTATAAATTCCCCATTAGCTTATGCAGCATTGAAGAAAAAAGTGGATATGTACCTGAAATACAAAATTGAAGCAGGTGCCTGGCAGTCTGGAGCTATTGATCCCGACCAAGGTTTCGTCAGACAAAGCTATGCAATGATTTTTACTGGTCCCTGGAATGTTCAGAAATTCAAGGATTCAGGAATCAATTTTGGTGTTGGACTAATCCCGAGAGTTTCGAAGAAAGAGGCTATTGAACTCGGTCTTATAAGTAAAGATTCGTCTGATGAAGAATACAATGATAAAATCAAATCAAGCTCTAATGTTGGTGGGCAGGACATAATAATGTTCAAGACCTGTAAATATAAAGAATATGCATTTGAATTTATGCGGTTTTATACATCAGAAAAAATTCAGAGAATGTGGGCTGAAGGTTTAGGACAAATACCAGTCAATATAAAATCGCAACAGGGACTTGACCTTGCCAAACATCCCATTATCCCCATATTCATAGAGCAAATGAATCTATCAAAGCCACAACCACCTTTACCCTTAATGGGAATACTCGAAAACGATATTATTAATCCGGAAATTGATATAGTGTTGCAGGGGAAAAAAGACTTAAAGGCAGCACTGGATGACATTGTTACAAAAGCAAACAAAAACATACTGCCAAAATTGAACGAGTAAATAATTAAAACATATTTTGTGACCATTGAAATATAAATGTAGCGGTGCGATTTATCGCACTCCACATAGTAGACTTCAGGAGGAGTACTATGAAGAAAAAAACAATATTGTTAGTCGTGTTGGTGACTTTAATTATCTTTATCAGTTCATTGGCAATATCCGAACTTGAACTGAAAGAGGTTAAGTTTTCATTTAAACCACCTCAAAAGGCTCAGACAGTCTATTTGGCAGGATCCTTCAATAATTGGAATCCCAATGCTACTCCGATGACCGACACGGATGGTGATGGGATTTGGGAGATAGTGATTCCTCTTCCTGCAGGAAAACACTTATATAAATTTGTGGTTGATGGTTCAGAATGGTATGATGACCCGAATAATCCTGATAAAGAAGATGATGGTCATAACGGATATAATTCAATCTTATACATTGGTGAGATTAAAGAAATGGCTAAGATTGAAGCGAAACCTGATGATGGACAGGTTATTCCCTATGGGCTTTATCACGACAACACAATAGCATATTTCAATCGATATAATCCGAAAAAATATTTCATCAAATTGCGTACCTTTAAAAACGATATTTTGGAGGCATATCTCGATCTATCAGGACTACTTCCATCGGAAAAGAAAATGGAATATAAATATTCCGATAATCTTTATTCTTATTATGAAACCAAACTTATTACCGAGAGAAGAAAACTAATTTATAGATTTAAGCTTAAAGATGATGATGAGTTATTTTATTACGGGAAAAACGGATTGGAGAAAGATATGAAAAAATCTCAGCCTTTCATTGTGAAAACAAAGGAAATAAAAATATTCAATACTCCAAAATGGGCAAAGAATGCTATCTGGTATCAGATAATGATTGAAAGATTTAGAAATGGTTCGAAAGAAAACGATCCTCCGAATATCGTTCCCTGGACACATAATTGGTTTGATCCGATTGGAAGAGAAAAAGAGGAATTTTATGATCACATCTGGGATAGGCGGTATGGTGGTGACTTGCAAGGTGTAATTGAGGAGTTCGATTACATCAAAGATTTGGGAATAACCGCTATATATTTCAATCCTGTCTTTAAAGCTTATTCACTCCATAAATATGATGCAGTGGATTATCGTCATATCGATGATACATTTGGATTCAAGGGAGACATAGAAGAATTAAAAGGGGAAACTCTTGATCCCAAGACCTGGAAATTTACGAAGACGGATAAGTTATTTCTCGATTTCATTAAGATGTGTCATGAAAACGGTATTAAAGTTATAATCGATGGTGTTTTTAATCACACCGGTAATAGGCATTGGGCGTTTTTGGATGTTATGAAAAATAAAGAGAAATCGCCTTATGCAAATTGGTATAAGATACTCAGCTTCGAGCCCTTTAAGTATGTCGGTTGGGCAGGGTTCGGTGGATTACCGGAACTTAATCAGGATAAAAATGGTCTCGTTCCAGAAGTGAAACAGCACATATTCAATATTACAAAAAGATGGATGGATCCGAATGGTGATGGTGATCCTTCGGATGGAGTTGATGGTTGGAGACTGGATGTGCCTGATTTGATTGCCGATCCGTTCTGGTATGATTGGAGAAAACTTGTTAAAGGTATCAATCCTGAATCATATATTGTTGCTGAATTATGGGGTCATCCTGCGGCTCATCTGAAAGGTGATAAATGGGATGCTGCGATGAATTATGAACTTCTGCGACGAATTTATAAATTTCTTATTGATACGGAAGAACCTTATACTCCAAGTCAATTCGACACAAGCCTAAAGGAGTATTTATATTCTCTGCCTCTTCAGGTCATTCAGGTTCAACAAAATCTGCTCAGTTCTCACGATATAGACAGAATTGCATCAGCCGTGATTAATCCTGATAGAGGCGTTGATGCTAAAAATAGAGTTCAGGATAATGGACCGGATTTTGACAACAGCAAACCTCCCGAATGGGCTTATCAAAGGACGAAATTAATCACAATATTTCAGATGACATTTCTTGGTGCACCAATGATCTGGTATGGAGATGAAGTAGGTATGTGGGGTGCTGATGATCCGACTTGTAGAAAACCGATGTTGTGGAAAGACCTTGAACCATACGAAGTTCCCAAAGAAAATTTCGTGAATGAAGCTTTGCTTAACCATTATAAAAAAGTTGCTGCTATCAGAAACACTTATCCCGCCTTAAGGATAGGTTGCTTTGAAGGGATTTATATGAACGATGAAATGAATGTCTATGCATTCAAAAGATGGGATAAGAAAAATGATATAATTGTTGTTCTGAATAATAATAGAGAGAATAGTGAAGTGACTATTCCTGTTGATTATAAATCAGGAACAGAATTCATCGATGTACTAAATGCTAAAGATTATAAGATAATTGACAAAGTCGTAAATGGTACCTCATATACAAGGAGAACTATTGAGATTACAGATCCATCTGAAGCGATTATAACTGTTCGTGAAGGGAAAATTAAATTGGATCTAAAAGGTTCGTTTGGAGCAATATTAGTAAAGCAATAGTTAAAAAAACTCAACGCACTTGAGAAATGTGTAAGTAAAGAAAAATAAATAGATGTGAGGATGGCGTTTTTTGCGCGGTGTCATTGCGAACGAACGAAGTGAGTGTGGCAATCTCGTATTTCAGAATTTTTAAGCACTTGCTTTTTAGAATAAAAAAAGGAGTGAGAAAAATGAGAAGAAAAGCTTTGTTGTATCTTTTTGTGTTGGTTTTTATCACATTCGGTCTCTATGCTCAAATTCAGGATGCCGAAGAAATATCACCAGAATTGTTTGAAAAGCTTGCCGCAGCTATTGAGACTCAACAGCAAGCTACTCAGGGAACATCCGGCGATATCGACCTTGCAGCTCTCAAGAAAAAATATCAAAATGCCATCGTCAAAATCGAATTTACTTCCATTATAAACAAGGAAGAGACCAAGATGAATCCGACAAAAAGCGAACGATACTATTCCGCTGAAGAACCACCACACGGCTCAGGTTTTTTCATAAGCGAGTCGGAGATTTTAACAAATGCTCATGTTGTCGAGAAAGCTCGTGGTGGGAGCATTCGCATAAAATCACCTGCTACGGGAAATGTAGAATTCAAAGTTGAAATTTTAGGTATCGGTGGGTCAGAAAAAATTGATGTGGCAGTTCTTAAATTACCGGAAGATGAGATTCTTCGTTTTAAGAAACGCTCAGGTCTTGAAACCATTCCCTACCTTGAGTTCGGTGATTCTGAACAGGTCAAACAAGCTGATTCTCTCGCTGTTTTCGGCTATCCACAATCGAGTGATGAGTTGAAATTGATTCAGGCAAAGGTGACCGGCAGGCAGTATCTTAAATTGAAACCTGGTCGTTTTGTGTGTGGACATCAATTCATCGAAGTAGGTCCGGGAGGTGTTGTGCAACCGGGAAATAGTGGTGGACCTGCACTCAATCGGGATGGTCAGGTTGTAGGAATTCCATCGAGAGGTTCAGGTTGGGCTTTCGAACAAGGTTGGCTTATTCCTTCGAATTTGGTTATGCATTTTCTTGATCGCATTGAGAACAATGATGCTGGCAAAGTATCTTTGAAGCTTCCCAAATTGGGAATTACAATAACCGAAAACTTCCCCGGAACTGCTGTCTGGACTGATGCTCCCGAAGACTGTGTGATTTTTGAATTGGGTGTTGTCGTTCAAGAAGTAACACCCGGATCTCTTGCGGATGACTGGGGAATCAAAGCAGGCGATATTATCGTGGGATTCGCTAATAAAGAAAAGAATATATCCTGTGCACTTGACTTCGAAGGTTATCGCGTAATAACAGGCAAAATGAAACAATGGCCCCCCGAAAAGGTTTCCGAAACCGTAGATAGTGATGATTCTGTCGAATTAGCTAAATTGCATCTTACCGAATTGATTTTAACGAGCAATGTCGGTGATGATATTACTCTCTGGTATGTTCGCAAAGGGAAAAAGGATATTCAACAATTGAACAAAAAACTTAAATATAAAGAACCTGTTACACTACCGCATCTGGGAACATTCGAGAAACCAGAATTCGAGTTATGGGGAGATTTTGTAGCGCAAGATTTTAATGACTACAATGTTTCGTTGTTTGAAGTTCCCGTAAAAGAAATATTGAAAAAGGGTGTATTAGTAACATTTGTAGAGCCGAATAGCCTTGCCAGTCGTAGAGGAATGAATCCCGAACATCGCTCTATTTTTGGTTTCG
>CAZYWQ010000028.1:0-10582 GCA_964651675.1 uncultured Candidatus Sumerlaeota bacterium
GTCGGATAGTGATTTGAAAGATGATAAAATTGTATTAAAGATAAGCAACACTTATATAGAGAGAAACAGAGAGAATGCGATTAAACGCTCTGAAATGGTTATCAATAGGAGAGTAGATGAATTTGGAGTAGCTCAGCCATCTGTCTCTCGTCAGGGAACAGATCGAATCAGGGTTCAATTACCTGGAACAAGTATCAAGGATATTAGTAATATCTTTAAACCTGCTTTGCTCGAGTTTAAAGTATTACACGAGGATTATGACAAGTTAGTTGCTACGAAATTTGATGATAATAGAAATCTTCTTCCCGGTGAGACCTTGCCCGAAGGATATGAATTGTTAAGGGGAGAAAGCAGGGATCCTGATACAGATGAGATTAGGAAAGATATTCCTTATATCGTTAAGAAAATTCCTGAGATAACAGGTGATGCTCTCAAGGAAGCCTGGGTTCGGATTAATCCTGGTATGATGAATATGATTACTGTTCAGCTTGAATTCAAGCCTGATGGAGCAAGGCTCTTTAAAGAGATTACTCGTCGTTATCTGAATAAGCGTTTGGCAGTAGTTCTTGATAATTATGTCTATTCAGCCCCAAAGATTACTACGGTTATTCCTGATGGAAGGTGCTACATAGAAGGGGATTTTACAAAGGTTGAAGCTGATAAACTAACACAGGTTCTTAATGCTGGTGCCTTGCCTGCAGCATTGGATGTTGAACAACAGAGAGAAGTTGGTGCAACTTTAGGAAAGGACTCTGTTCAAAGAGGTATTAGGGCGACCGTTATTGGTGCTATAATAGTTTTTGTCTTTATGATTTTTTACTATGGTCTGAGTGGTTTAATAGCGGATTTGGCTCTTGCTCTCAACCTTATCATACTATTAGCTGTTCTCGCTTCTTTAAGAGCAACATTAACATTACCGGGAATCGCTGGAATAGCATTGACAATAGGAATGTCGGTTGATGCCAATGTTCTCATTCTTGAGAGAATTCGAGAAGAGTTGCGTTCGGGAAAGGCTTTAAAGATGGCTGTTATCACAGGTTATTCCCGAGCATTCAAAACCATTTTGGACTCTAACTTGACTACTATTATCACGGCATTGGTTCTGTTGCAATTTGGCACTGGTCCCATTAAAGGATTTGCACTAACACTTACCTTCGGTCTTTTAGCAAATATGTTCACTGCCGTTTTCGTAACAAGGGCGCTTACTGAATGGTATCTAACAAAGAGAAATACTCTTAGTATCGGATTTCTGCATTGGTTAAGAGATGTTAAATGGAGTTTTATCGAGAAAAGATATGTTGCAATGGGATTATCGATCATTCTCATTGTTGCTTGTATTGGAACTTTTGCAACAAGAGGTTTAAATTATGGAATAGAATTTGAAGGTGGTGCTTTATCGGAGGTTGCTTTTGAAAAACCAGTTACTGTGGGCTTGTTGAGAGACACACTTGTTGAAAATGGTGTTACACAATCTGTTGTTCAGCGTGTAATGGGAGAGGAAAATCGTTTCATCATCAGGCAAAAATTGACAGGTCAGGGATTATCCGAAACGATTAAAAGTGTGGAAAACATCATTAAGACAAAATTGAAAGATTATAATCCCGAGATATTAGGTTCGGATGCTGTTGGAGCAGAAGTTGGTAAAGAGCTTATCTATAAGGCAATCACTTCTATATTCTGGGCATCATTATGTATCTTCATTTATATATTATTTCGGTTTGCTTCGTATCATTTCAGTGTCGCAGCAGTTGTGGCATTGCTTCATGATATTACAATTACTTTGGGATTGATCACGATACTGAAGATTGATTTAACATTAAATACTGTCGCTGCTATGCTAACTATAATGGGTTATTCATTGAATGATACTATTGTCGTTTTTGATAGAATCAGGGAGAATATTAAGGAAATGAGAGGTAAACCATTTAAGATGATCCTCAATACGAGTATCAATCAATGTTTGTCGAGAACAGTAGTAACATCACTTACAACCCTGTTTGTCATAGCGATGCTAAGCTTACGAGGTGGACCAGTTCTCTTCGGATTCTCCATCACATTACTTATAGGTGTTATTGTCGGAACATATTCATCGGCATTCATTGCAAGCCCAATCCTTTACATAATGAGTAAAGAGGGAATCAAAGAAAAACCAAAGGAAGTCACTACGACTACTTAGTTCGAAGAGGATTTTGGACATCAGCAATATCTTCAAAAAGTTTTTCTATTCTACTGGAATCCATATCCATAATATTGGACAGAACACTGTTCTGTCCCTACAATAACTTTATTCAGACTTACAGTGTTTGAATGTACTAAATTATATGAGTAGAGCTCCTCTTTTGTTAATCTATTGAGAAGATTCCTTGAATTGTCTCTGAGTATACTACTGTGATAGAAGATATTAAATGATGAGATTTAAATTGTAAAAAAAATAGGGGGTAATTTCTTACCCCCCTTTATTCATCTAAAGAAATGAATTAGTATAATGCCCAATCAAGAACAGGTGTAGAGGAACCAAATAGGCTTACACCGTCTATCCAGAGCCAGTTATCGTTTGAATCAATATATTCTCTATAACCTGTATAGAAACCACCAGGAATATTTTCTATGGTTCCGCTTCTTTGCTCACCATCTCCCGTACTACCATAAGTACCACCAAGTATTCCAAGAACACTTGTACCACTTGTTGCAAGATATAATCTTTGCCAGCCATCATTAACACCACTGGAAATTGTTATTGAAGATCCTATAGGTGTTGATGTCCCTGCATATCTCTCTACAAGTGTTAATACTACATTTCCGGCTACTTCTGAATTATCATAACGCCAGAATACACCTCTTGAACCATACCTGTTGCTACCTGAACCATCTTCGTAGTAATAAAAACCGTAATCGGTACATCCTTTTCCTATTTCCCAAGCAACATAACCGGTTCCGCCTGAATTTGTTCCCAAAGTGCTGTTAATATAAACATAAGCCTCAAATACCCAATCGTCCATTGCTGCGCTTGTAAAATATGTTCTATTACCACCACCAGACGAATCACTAACAACCATTGCATTCCCACCTTGAGGAGATACACCAGGTGTTTCTAAGTCTACTGTTGGGTCGAAACAAGTTCCATCAACCCAGACACCCCACCATTCACTATAAGTAGTCGAAGTTGTATCATCAAAATTATTGGTATAGGGGTATGATGGAATATTAACTTCGTTGTCTTCGCCGGGCGAAGATTGAACCAAGCAGAAATCTCTGTCATTATCATCATTATCGTAGCCATCTTTAACTCTGCTTATTGAACAATCCTCGTCGGGTGTAAAACCAGAATACGCCCAATCTCCCATGATTCCTGTACCTTCATAGTCTGTACCTGCTAAGCTGTGTGAAACCATTGTATTATAACCAACAGCATCAATTATTGTGGCGCTACTATTCTTCAATACAAGAGCATCGGGACCATTTTGCAAATCGGGCGAAGTTATAGATAGGTCTACATTAGGACAGGTTGACTCTCCCATTACATAATAGTCATCTGCTGCCAAAGTAGTTGAAGCTGGGACTGTCCAAGTACCATAGGAAGCACCGTCAGAACCATTAATTAAATCAACATACCAGCCCGATATATCAACCGGACTTCCACTTGAATTATAGAGTTCGATGAATTCCTCATCATCTGTGCTTGAATCATCGTAACTGAATTCATTAATGACCACTTGAGAGGACACAAAGGACAACATAGCCATAATGCAAATTAAGAGAAGTAATTTTTTCATACGCTTGAAGCCTCCTTTCATTAATTTTATTTACCTTAAAAATTAAAACTCTTTTCAAATTTTGTCAAACCTTTGATATTCTCCATTTTTTACATTTTTGTCAAGTTTAATTTCAACTTATTCTGATTGATAGAATTTAAAACTTTAGTAATTATGGGAATAAAAAAAGGGGGCAAGAAATTGCCCCCATCTGATTGTATATCTTATTAATTTTTAATATATCATCCAGTCAGTGATAGGAGTAGCACCACTTGGTAATACAAATTGACCTGGAAGCAATGCACCGAGTGATAAAGCGAAGGCATCTATTGCACCATTAAGTCCTCTATGGTCGCCAGGACCTGCATCAAGACTGTTGTGGAATCCAATTGCAAGTGTACGATTGCTAAGATATGCTGTTCCAAAAAGCGATACCGAAGCACTTGAGGCGTTGTAAACAGAAGTACCTACACTAACACCATCGCGGAAACCCTCAATCTGGCAGTTGGTTTCATCACTTGAATTATAGGTGAAAACAATTGTATCATTATGCCAGGTACTCGCAGCATATCCACCAGGATCGACCTGTACATATTCACCATCTGAATCTCCACGGTCAGTCCAATAATCCATACGATTTGTTCCTAAATTCACTGTGCGGATAAAGAATTGAGAGACTTCTCCATAGGGCCATTCGTCTCCGCACATTGATTGAATACCTGCTGTGTTTGATCCACCAGAAGCATCGTTTGTGTACCATATAACTTCCATAGTGAAACTCTGTTTTGCCAAACCGTTGGCGACGGTGATCTGAAGACCTTCATCCTGTCCACTGCCGGAGTCGACTATGAGAGATTTTCCACCTTGAGGAGGACTGGCAAGAGAAGGAACAGCTATACTTGGACCATCTCCGCCATTGTTTCTGAAAGCAAAACTTGCACTTCCCAATCCTGCAGCGGCTGGTCTTGAGACTTCTGAAGCACCAATAGTATATGCAGTGCCATCACCAATACCTGTTTGGTCTGCTGCATCATCAAAATTCAGATAGAAGATTGTAGCAGGAGCATCGGCATTTGGAGCACCCGGAGTATCTGCACCAGAAGCAGGATCAAAAGGACCAATAGCCCATTGACCGTTATTGTTTCCTACGAAGACATGTCCCGGTGCATATGAACCGTCCGGACCAACAGTTGGTGGTCCATAATGATATTCCGTAGCTGATGGTGGATTTTCTTCTTCGATCAATGCAATTAAGTCAACGATTGAAGTCCACGGAGTTACGTCAAGAACGCCATCATCGTCTGTGTCAAGATCATCACCGTTATTACCTGTAAAACCATCTACAAGCAGGTGAGTGACATTGTCGCTGTTCTCGAAATTCAAAGTTGTAGTGAGATCAGCCACACCAAGTGTGAAGGTTGATTCAGCAGCGACAAAGTAACCACTGCCCGGAATGGTTTGACCTGTAAGATCAACAACTGCCTCAATAACTCCACTTCCTCCAGTACCATCTCCAATCACGAGGTAGGTCAATCCAGTCAATGATTCCGAAGGGGTACCTGATAATTCAAAGTACTCATCGTTATCAGTGCTTGTCTGGTCGACTCGAATTTCACTAATCTGTGCAGCACCTAAATAACCTACTGATAGATAAAGGATGCAACATATAATTGTTGCTAAGATTAGTAACTTTTTCATTCTTGTGGAACCTCCTTTTCTTTGTGGTTTTTAAAAATTGATATTCCCTTGAGGTGATTATTAATACTTAGATGATGATCTTTACTTTTAGTATTTTTGTCAAGGCTAATTTTCAGTTCGTTTTGGATGGTAAGATTTAGGATTGTACAATTATAATAGGAACAAAAAAATAGGGGGTAATTTCTTACCCCCTGTTGTTTATCAAGAAATTAATTAATATAATGCCCAATCTAAGACAGGTGTAGAACCAAAAGGTCCTTGAGGTGAAGGAGGTGTTTCAGTTACAAATGCGGTGTTGACATCTTCACTTGTTTCATCATGACCTGTGATTCCATTGCCACCAGCGGCTGTCTCAGCTATTTCATTGTTTACATCTGAACGAGCCTGAGAAGAACCGGAAGCAGGTGCAGCAGCTGTTATTTGAGACGCAATTGCTGTATCTGCTAAATACGGTGAAGCAACAGCGTCGCCATCAGTGTCGCTATCGATTGTTATACCTGTTTTGTCAACTGCCTCTACATTTCCACCTACACCACCTGACCCCTCATAATCAACATAATCGACATCTTCTACGAGGTCATTAATGCCATCCCAATAGAAGAGAATTATTACTTCTCCAGAATTTGTTAAACCACCACTTGTAAGGGTGTCGTAAGTGTCAGCCCAAAGCATATCAGGAACTGATGCAACTTCACCAGAGTCATTTTCCTGAATCTCGTAATTTGGTGTAATTGCGAATTGAGTCATAAAATTATCGGCACCATTAAGTGCAATTACCTGATATTCGCCAGGTCCTATCATAGAACCGGAGGGGAATCTACCTGAGAAATCACCGTAAGCACCTCCACTTGGTCCTGGGAGTGATGCAGTAACAATTTCATAATAATATGTACTGGGGGAACCGACATAAGTAGCATCACTGATATAATAGTTTTCCAGATTAATTGGAGATCCAGTTGGGTTATAAATCTCGACAAATTCAGCTGCAGTTGGAGTTACGCAAAATTCGCTGATGATAAGATGATCAATAGCTGCAAAGACACCCGTAATACTTATTAGTGTGATTACCACTAATAAAGCTATAAGTTTCCTCATTGTTTTCCTCCTATTTTTTTTGTTGTTACAACTCTGTTTTTCTCTTTAAAAAATTCCCAGAGAATGCACTAATAATTAAGTTAGTTGGAAACACTACTTTGCTTTTACTTATAAGCAAAACAGTTTTTAATCTGTGTTAGAGTTCATCACCTCCTTAGAAAATTTTCATAAACAGGTTATGTCTGAGGGAATTTATTTCGGGTAAAACTACTTTTTCTCAGGGTTAAATATTTAGTAATAATATCTCAATAAAATCGTAGTAAAAACAAAATCGTAAACAGATAATACATTTCTACTCTTTATTAAAATAAGTCATTAATCTTTTATAATACATTATTGACACTTGTCAAGTAAGAAACTCGATAGACACAAGATTTAACAGATTCTTAACATAAAAATTAATATCTGAGCATAGAGAAACCGCAGGACAAAACTATTGGGTTTTTTTAATCTGATTAGTGAGTGGATTTCATCACTACTTAGTATGATTTAAAGAAAATTTATTGTAATACAAATTTGGAAATTTATAATTAAATCTCTACACCTACTCATTGTCGTCTTTCAAAAATCTTAAGTGTTGAGTAAATATCATCGGAATAATTGATATTCTATAAATCGAATTTAAAACCGCCACCTGCCATTTGCCTTATAGAAGCCATTCAAATCGGGATTATCAGGCTTACACCCAATCCAGAACTGAGAAAGAGAAGAATTGGCAAATTCCTATGTGGAAAAGTTGTGGATAACTCTTTCTATTCGAAGGAAATCTTTTTCAGAAGCGGAACTTAGGGGAATCAACAGTGACTCTGTTCAAATAACTTAATTTTATATTAACAAATCAATAAAACCAGTCATCCGAACCCAAAATTTTCTAACCCCAAGTATTTGAACTATTTATACTCGCTATGTTGTAAAAAGATAGCCCTTGAGTCAGTATAGTCCACATTTTGTTAATATTTTGTTAAATGACGATTTTTTGTCGACTTTGAAATATTTAATTCCTCTCTAAGTCAAAATAATTGTGGAAAACTATGTGGACAATTATGTGGAAATGATATGGAAAACTATGTGGATAAATCTGCCTTCTCTTTATTTCCTTTTGAGAACTAAGGTTGAGCAGTCTCGCTTTGATATAATAACGAGATTTCTTTTGCACATATTCAAACTAAGAATTGACAAATGTTTCAACCGAGATAATATCTTAATATGATAATATAAATGTAGGGACTCGACATTATCTTGTCCTAATAAACAAATCTTATGAACGAATTTGATTTTGTCCGACATAAAACTCTCAACGAAAGCCTGAGATTTGTCGCTGAGAACAAGTTGTCCACAAAAATCATTGCTGGTGGAACTGATCTGATTATCGAACTTCGCAATGAAGAGTATCCTCGCATTAAACATATACTTGATATCTCAAGTCTTAAAAATCTTAAGAAAATCCAATATAAAAATGGAATCGTTAATATAGGACCGCTTGTTACATTTGCTGAAGTTATTGAATCACAAATAATCAAAGACAAAGCGTCTATACTTCATCAAATGGCTCAGGTTATGGGAGGTTCACAAATCAGAAACAGGGCAACAGTAGCTGGAAATCTCGTCAATGCAGCACCCTGTGCAGATTCCGCACCTCCTCTTATAGCCTTGAATGCCAGCATCACGCTTTCTTCTGCAAAAAAGAATAAAAAACAATATTCAATCAAAAATAGAGAGTTAAATCTGTCCGATTTCTTTGTTGGTCATTATAAAACAAAGATTAAAAGAGATGAAATTTTATCGAACATTTCTTTTGAAGTACTTGATAAAAAGAAAAAATGTGTCTTTATTAAGTTGGGTCGACGGGAAGCGATGTCAATCTCACGGATGAGTGTCGCTGTAATCTTAGAGGGAAACAGAGGATTGATAAAAGACATACGAATCGTTTGTGGAAGCACAACTCCGATACCTTATCGTGTTAAAGTGGCTGAAGAAGTGTTGTTGAATCGCAAATGGAATGAAAAATTAATAGAAAAAGCTGGGCGAATCGTGTCGGAAGAAATGGTGAGAATCACAGGTGTCCGATGGTCGACAGAATATAAAAAGCCTGTGATTAAGGCATTAGTCATTAGGGCGATCAAAAAGGCTCTCGGAAAAGAATAGATACAGATGGACAAAATGGACAAAATAGACACAGATGGACACGGTTGATTAATCCATAATTATTAATATCTTATTATTTTTTTCTCTGTGCTTTTTGTTCTCTCTGTGTCCTTTGTGGTTAATATTTTTTGTACTAAAGGATTTTATATGAACAAAATAACAATTTCATTCAAAATAAACGGTGAGAAAAAGAAGTTAACAATCGATGCCAATACAACGCTTTTGAAATTAATCAGAGAAGAATTAAAATTAACTGGCACAAAAGAAGGTTGTGGTATAGGAGAATGCGGTGCCTGCACGGTTATCGTTGATGGAAAAGCAGTCAACTCCTGTTTGGTATTAGCAGGGCAAATCGATGGAAGTGAAATAACAACAATCGAAGGATTGGCAAAAAACGGAGAGTTGCACAAAATCCAGCAAGCGTTCATTGATTATGGAGCAGTGCAATGTGGATTTTGCACACCAGGGATGATAATGAGTGCCAAAGCCTTACTCGACAAAAATCCGCATCCGACACGAGACGAAATCAAAATCGCCATCTCCGGCAATCTCTGCCGTTGCACTGGCTATAAACAGATCGTTGATGCGGTTGAAGGGGCAATTGAAATAAAATAATTAAAATTACAAAATGTTAAGATTTAGGAATTTTTGTTTTTATAATTAATTCCAATTCTTTAATTTTATTGAGTATCCTTTCCTCATCATCAGACAATTTGCATTTTTTACATATCTCCAAATCTTGGTACAAGTATTTTAAAGAAACATTATAATTACATTTTCTAACATATATTAGGCTTATTTTAAAAAGAAGATCTACTTCTCCAAACACATATCCAATTTTCTTTGCTATATTTAATCCTTTTTCTAAATATTTCAATGCTAAGTCCAGGTCACCCCATTTTTGATAAAGAATTCCAATGTTTCCCAATAATGCACATTCGCCTATTTTATTACCGATTTCCTTGTTCATATTTAATGAGATCTTGAAATATTTAAGCGATGTTTTAAAATCACCCTTAGATCCGTAAATTGTTGCAATATTTCCATAGTTTAAAGCAATTCCAACTTTATATCCAATTTCTTCATTTATTTTCAAAGAATCATTATAATATTCAAGAGCTGCATCTAATGGCTTTATGTCTTGGTAAATCGAACCCAAAATACCCAATGTTATAGATTCTCCTATCTTATATTTAAGTTTTTTACATAAATTTAAGGCATTTGTTATATGTAATATAGCCGTATTGATATCATTTTTATATTGGTATATTCGACTTATGAAACCTAAAATCTCTATAAGTTCTTTTTCAAAGCCATTTTTTTCATTAATATCTTTTGCCCTTTTGAAATAGTCGAGAGCTTTATCCAATTTACCTTGCCTTATATAATTCCAACCTATACTTCCTAATTGATTTGCTTCAGCACGCTTGAAACCAACTTTTCTTGAGATCTTTAATGCTTTACGACACATCTCAAGAGATAAATCGTATTTACCTTGAAGCCTATAAATCGCACCTATATTCCCAAATGCGGTGGCTCTTGCTTTAAGAATATCATCTTTATAGATAGGCATTAAATCTCTTCTTTTTGATATCGCTAACATTTCATTAAGGTAGGCTAGTGCCCTATTTAAGTTACCCAAAACAAAAAAACAGTTACTTGCATAAAGTAGAAAAATTATCCTATCTTTTGGAGACATTGTAAATGTGTTGCATTTTTCAATTTCTTCTATGGTTTTATTATATTTACACTCAGACAAAAGATTAGTTATTATCCTTAGACATTTGACAACTTCTAAGTCATCAGAATAAGGAACACCATCAACAATATATGTAACACCTGGTTTTTTAGGTAACTCATTTATAGTTTCCTCACATTTAATTATAGATTCT
>CAZYWQ010000028.1:10592-13291 GCA_964651675.1 uncultured Candidatus Sumerlaeota bacterium
ATATAATCCAATAAATCCCGTGAGATTGTTTCTAAACCCTTACTAATATATTCTGTGTCTCCAACTTCAATATCAGGATATAGCTTGATGCCATATCGATCAAGTAATTTATAAACTTCAAACAATTGATTTTTAGTTGATTCTAAAATTTTTTTACAAAATATCTCATCCAGTTTGTTATCTTGATACTTATCAGGAAACCGGAAGTATAGTTTTATATGCCCCTTTTTAATAGAAACACTTTTTATATAATGATGTGCCCACCAATAAAATTCACTCTCAATAGGTATTTTTCTTAATTTTAAAATATTGATATTTACCCTTTGGAAATCTGTGTCTAATTGATCAGCAAGTCTGAGAAGAGCTGCTAAGAGACGTATTCTTATGTCTTCGCCAGCAAGAGAAGTATCCTTTAATTCATTAATATCAACTTTTCTATGATATTTCGAAATGATTGCTATAGAATTAGCATAGAGTATACATTGTTCTAAACCTAATGATATATCAGGATTATTAGAAACGCTATTCAGAATCATCTTTGCACTTGTTATATGATGCTTTTCTCTTACTATTTTAGCATCTTTAAGGTTATAATATGATTTCCTATTTATTCCAGCGTCTATAGGTGATTGCATACCAATGTCATGTAAGAAAGCAGCAGCTATAAGAATAAATTTTTCATGATCATTCAATCGCACTCGATGTCCGATAAGCAATTTCCCTATAATCTCAATTACTCTCTTAGAGTGGTCAATAGTATGATCAGTATAGTGTTGTAAAAACTGTCTTTTTAAAAGCGGTTCAACAGCATTCTCAATTGAAGTAATGCACTTTTTAAGTTTAGTATCCTGAATCTTCAAAGGAGATGGTATTTTAAACATTTTTTGATCCCCTATTTAGAAACTCAGAAAAAATTGATATGTTATTATAATAGCAAAAGCAGATAAAGTTTTTATAATAAATTAGAGTAAAAGTCAAGATTATAACAATAAAAAGCAGATATTTAAATATTAACAATTTTTGAGTTATTTACATTCTCTATCCAATTCCCAATCAGACCAATAAAAATCGGTTGGAGAATCCAGAAGGTGCGAAGTTCGCCTATGCGTCCTCGAAAGTAAATTATCACTCCTACAAGTAAAGGAAAATATAGAAGCCAATAGAACCAGAATCTATCAATCCGCTTTTTGTTCATTATGATATCACAAAAGATTATTCCAATGGGCGCTATCCAGATGAGCCAATAAAAAAGGGCATTATGAAATTGAAATCCAAATTCAGACCAGGTATGAATCTCTCGCATTACTCCCGGGAATTTTATTCTCCAGAACACATACCAGAAAAATGTTGCGATAAATGATGGCAACGCAACTAAAATTGCCTTTTTTACCTTTTGCAGAGAAATTTTGGAATCAGTATTTCCTTTCTGAATCTGGTAAAGGAAAAAGATGAATGGTACAAAAAGTGCCTTCTCCCAAATCATCCCTGATAAAAAACACAATATCGCCAAAAGCCAATATCTGCCTTCTTTTGCAGATATAAGAATAAAAAACATCAATCCCACACCATAAAAGTCGGATGGGTGATAAAAAGGGTGTTTCATAAGAAATGGACTCGTAATAAAAATCCACAACAGTCCCGAATACCAGCTATATGCACTTGAATAAAGCCTGATTAAAAACCAACAACTACTCAAACAAAGAAAAAATATTCCCAAATAATCAATCAGTATGAAAGCTTTTTGATCGCTAAATCCTAAATTATTCACAAGAAACTGATGGATTAAAGCGAAGGAATACATCGCATAGACATAATCTGCCTTTGCCTGACCTTTCAACACCGCATTCATAATTAACATTCTTAAATCAACATTAGTCACGCTTACATACAATTCGCTTAAAATCACTGCAACTAACAATGTCACAAGCACAAGGCATACTATAGCGATTTTTCTGTTCATAGATTTAGCTTTTTATGATTTTATCTGAATTGCTTTCTTAACACAGAACAAAATGAATGTGTAGAAAAAAATAATCGAAATTTATGTCCCAAAAATAAATAGCCGGCATATTGCCGGCAATGGATTTATTAATGGTAATGCTCAAATAATATATTGAGCCTAAGAATATTCACATTACAGTGATATTTGTTTTCTATTCTTCTTCCTCTTCTTCATATTGCGCTTCTTCATCACTCTCTTGCATTCCTTCATCATCTTCTTCAGATTCATCAGTCACATCTTTCATCTCTTCCTCAGATTCCTCTTCTTCTAATACAGCCTGTTTTCCTTCGTCAGTAGTTTCCTCTTCAATCATTTCCGTAGATTCTTCCTCAACAGGTTCTTCCTCCTCAATTTCCTCTTCTTCTTCCATCATCACTTCAGGTTGTTCTTCCACTTCTTCTTCGATGAATGGTGGTGATTTAAGTTCTTCCTGAGCCTTTTCCTGACAACCTAATCCAAAGAAAAGAAGTCCTATGACTACTATTAAGATCCAAAATTTCCTCATATCCCTCACCCCCTTTCTGCTTTCACTTTCAAATAGATTATTTTTTACTCTGCTTGAGCTTATTTACTACAGAGTAATACTTATGTGCGTTTCCAAAACGACAGTTCTAATCAAAAACAATGTCGAAGTCAAAAGAAATTTATATCAAAATCGATTTTTCTGAAGAGATCGTGCTAAGAGGATTAATTTAGC
>CAZYWQ010000029.1:0-13045 GCA_964651675.1 uncultured Candidatus Sumerlaeota bacterium
CTCCACTGAAACCGGTGATTTCAACAGGCATAGAAGGGGTTGCTTTATCTACTCTTATACCCAAATCATTAACCATCGACCGAACCTTACCGTAGTGAACGCCTGCAATGAAAGAATCGCCTATTCTCAATGTCCCTTTTTGCACGAGAACCGTTCCCAAGATTCCCTTTTGCTTATCGAGCTTTGCCTCTATAATCGTTCCTGTTGCCATTCTATCCGGATTGGCTTTAAGCTCAAGCATCTCTGATTGTAGTAGTATCATCTCGAGGAGTTCTTTAATCCCCTCATTTTTCTTGGCTGAAAGATAGGAGTAGATTGTATGCCCGCCCCATTCTTCCGGAGAAAGTTCAAGAGCAGCAAGGTCCTGCTTAATTCTATCCGGATTAGCTTCTGGTAGATCCATTTTATTTATTGCCACGATGATCGGAACATCTGCTGCTTTGGCATGGTCGATAGCTTCTATTGTCTGTGGCTGAACACCGTCATTTGCTGCAATGACAAGAATAACGATATCTGTAACCTGAGCACCTCTGGCGCGCATTCGCGTAAAGGCTTCATGACCTGGTGTATCGAGGAAGGTAATATATCCTTCGGGTAATTTTACCAAATAGGCACCAATATGTTGTGTAATACCACCAAATTCTTCTGATGTGACATTTGTCTTTCTGATCACATCTAATAATGAAGTTTTTCCATGGTCTACATGTCCCATAATAGTAACAACAGCAGGTCTTAAAATGAGATTATCCGCATCATCGTCGATATCATAGGCTTCTAAGTCTGCATAATCCTCGACACTAATATATTTGACTTTGGTGTTATAATCAGCCGCGATAAGTTCGACCAAATCCTTGTCCATCTCCTGATTAATGGTTAACATAACACCGAGTTCCATTGCTTTCTTAAGAATATCGGCAGCTTCCGCTCCTAATCTGTCAGCTAATTGTCCAACGGTAATCGTTTCGAGTATCTCAAGCTCTTTTGATGCTTCTTCTAATGCTACAGCCGAAGAATCTTTCGTTTTCTTTTTCTTCGGTCTCTTCTTTATCTCTTTCATCCTAATAGAGATATTATCAAAATCATCAACGAACTTGCTTCTTTTTTTCCGTTTGTCTTTATCTTTTACTTTGTCTTTATCTTTTGGTTTCTTTTTTTCTAATTTTTCTTTGAGACTGGTGAGTGTGAGCCTTCTGACTTCACTCTTGGGTTTTGCTTTGGGAGGTTCTTTGACGGCAACTGGGGTTTCTTTCTTTTTTACTCGTTTTAATTTTATTTTGGTCTTGATCTTCTTTAATTTGTCGATGGAGACTCTCGGTTTAATCCTGTCTAAGGAGGGTTTTTTTTCTAATTTTACTTCGCGAACTTTTGTCTTGATTTCATCAATCTTGTCTTCGGATACAGAACTTGCATGGCTCTTTACACTAATACCCATATCCGTTAAGACAGCTATTAGTTCTTTAGATGTTATTTTTAATACTTTTGCTAATTCGTGAACCCTCATCAATCTTCCTTCATTCTATGCCTTTTAATATTCTTTATCCCACACAAACAAATAGTAGTCTAATTATCTTGCAGATCAAGCATCGCTGCATAATATTGTCTTGCACCTTCTCTTAAGAGTTCTGCTTCTTCATTATCTATGCCTTCTATTTTCATCAAATTTTTGACATCTGCTTCAATAATTTTTTCTAATGTATTGTAATCTGATTCAAAAATGTTATCGATTAGTTCATCATCGAATACTTGCAATTGTTCGATTAAATCGAGAAGATATTCATCTCTACCAGTCGCTTTCGCCTCTTTCATAACACGCTTGCCTTCTTCTTTTTCCTTAAGTTCTCTTTTCTTTTTCCTCTTCTTTTCGAGTGCCATCTGGCGAGCTTTTTCTTTTTCTTCCCTCTCTTTTAGAAGTTTCTCTCTCTTTTCCAATATTTTCTGATATTCTTCGAGAGTATACACATCGAGCTTGTATTCTGTAAGTTTACTGGCAAGATTTACATTTTGTCCTTTTCTTCCAACGGCTAAGGAATACTGATCTTTCTCGACGATGATTTCTGCCCTCTTTTCATCCTCGTATACTACAATCTCTTTAATATCGACGGAGGAACCCATCGCATTCATAATATATTCTTCTGGTTTTTTACCATAAGGAACAACATCGATTTTTTCATTGTCTAATTCTCTGACAATTAATTGTATTCTTGAACCTTTCATTCCAACACAGGCACCCACCGGATCTATATTAGGATTGGTGCTATCTACAGCCACCTTACTTCTTGCGCCTGGTTCTCGTGCAACCGATACTATTTTTACCAAACCTTCATTGATTTCAGGAATTTCCTGTTCGAAAAGTCGTATCAGGAACTCATCGGTCGTCCTGGATAGTATAATCTGTAAGCCTTTTCCAGACTTACTAACTTCGCCAATAACAGCTTTTATAATGTCGCCGAATCTATATCGTTTCTCTTTGACCAGTTCCTTCTTGGGTAAAATTGCCTCTGTTTTGTAAATATCTAATATAATATCTTTCTGTTCAAACCGCTGAACACTACCTGCTACTAATTGCCCGACTTTGTTAGAAAATTCTGCATAGAGTCGATCTTTCTCGGCTTCTCTTAATTTCTGTTTAAAGCTCTGTTTAGAGACCTGAGCTGCTATTCTTCCTAATATCTGTGGAGGTACCTCGATGTCGATTTCTTCACCAATTTTAACATCCTTTTTTATCTTCTTGGCTACTTTTAAATCCACTTCTGTATTTTTGTCTTTTACCTCTTCAACAACCGTCATTTTAGCGAATAATTTTAATTCCCCTGATTTTTCATCTATAACAGGTTTCATATCTTTAAATTCAACGAAACTTTTTTTAGAAGCACCTATGATAGCCTGCTCTATGGCGAATTTTACGATTTCAGGGTCTATCTCTTTTTCTTTCGATATCTGTTTGATAAGTAACTTTACATTGGGTGCCATTTTCTTACTCCCAAATAATTTATACCCATTACTATGATTAACTCTGTAATATCTAAATCATTTTTATAAGAATATTTTTCACAAAAAAAAGTGGGCTAAAGCCCACTTTCCTCCTTTAGTACAATTTTTCAGAACAAGAATTTATAACATCTGCATCTTGCGGAATGCAAGAACTTTTTTAGATTTATATAATTTTGTTTCTACATTATATTTGCATTTTCAAACTGGATGTCGAGATAACCAATAAAGCCTACAGAGTCTATGCCAAGAACCAGAAAAATGCTTGCATTATTCTCCATATCGTCTAATTTTTGGTAGAGTCATTTTAATGATTTATAATCCACAAAAAAATTATAACTTAACTCAGAGGGATGGTCTTCGTTATGAAAAAACATATATTTTTGGCTAACATCCTGATTCTTATCTTAATATTATCTCATACTACAAGCTGCAAAAAGCAAAACAAATATTCTGATCCTGCAGGTATCTATTTGGAATCCTTAGGTAATGGTTATATCGAAATTGGCAGAAATAATTGGGGACAGTTATATTTAAAAGATACAAATCTTTTTGAGAGTACCTTTGAATATAAAGAGGATTGGAAAATCTCACATATTAGAAAAAAACTTACTATTGAAGGAAATATTTCCTATAACAATAGACCTTTATTAGAAGTGTCTTATGAACTTCAACCTTCATCGACAGTACCAGGAGACTGGGACCTGGTAGATTATGCTCTGGATAGTGTTTATAAGGTACAAACAACCAGGTCTCGAAATAGATCCCAGTCCTTACAGTCCTTATTGAATCAACCTCTCACTTCCACCGAAACAAATGAGGCACCTTTTTCAAGTATTAAACAAACTGTCGCATCATATTTACATCGCATCGACGATGGAAGCCTGATCGAATACTTTAAATTAATATCACCTTTAAATAAAAGACACGGTTCGGAAACGAATGCCCGCCTGATTGAAATTGCCACAAATCTTCTTAATGCTCATCCTAATGATGAATATCTGAAAATGCTATATCTGGATGCCGTCATCAGAAATCGTGATATTGAAGAATTAGGAAAACAAGTGAAAGAATGGAAGGAAGAATATTCCAAAAGAAGGGATTTCTTCTCTCAATTTATGCTAAGCTGTGCAGAGAGATCCTTAAAATCTTACCAGTTAACCGACTCAGGTAAAAATGCTCACAACTTTATAGAGAAGGTAATGGCTAAAAATACGAATCTTGCAACTCGCATTAAACGGTTCCCAGATATTTTAAATTATGATGAGTCTACTTTACCAAAATGCCCGATTAATAAGCCTATGCTTTCCTTGTTAGATTTTAGATTTCTCGATGTGCAGACTACAGCAAAAGTTTTATGTGTAGAATCGATCTTTCTAATGCTTCAAGGCAAAGGGGAAGAGGCATTAAGACTTCTCGCTTCTGTCTATCATCTTGGGAAATTAATGGATGGGAGTAATAATTTAATCAGTCATTTGATAGGTATTGCCGTTCGATCAATAGCTACATACCGATTAAAGACATACGCATTAAATTGCTGTGAGACAGAGGAAGATTTCCAAAATCTTTGGAAAACACTTGAAACACTTAATTACGGATTGCAAGTGCCAGATGTTGCAAAAATTTACTATGAAGGGTCGCCTTTTAGTTACCATATTACAACCAGACATCTCTCAAATACATTGGATTTTCTTACACGCCATAGATGTGCTGAAGCAAAATTTCAACTATTGCGGATGGCTACTGAGGCTAAATATAGTTATATTTTTGAAGGAAAATTTCCTGAAAAGCCAGAGGATTTTAATAGACTGCTTAAAGGTGGAATACCGAAAGATTCTTTTTCTCTATATCCGCTGAGATTTATTCCTAATCAGGACACATTTATCTGTTATAGTATCGGTCCAGACAATCAAGATAATCAGGCAACAATCGAATATGATCCAACTAATGGTACGATTAGCGACGGTGATATATTCACAAAAATTCCTCGTCAGCGTGAATTTCCATTTCCGAGAAATGGTCTTAGAGCTTCGACCAAAGATGAAGTATTAAAACAATTTCCTAATGGATTACCAGTAGATCCATTTGGTAACAGAAAAAGTGTTCCTCTCCTAATTTCAAATAGTACGCCTGTTTATATATTTAGTGCTGGACCTGATTTCGATGGAATTGAGATACAAAGACAGATCGATTCTTATATACCTACTGTCTATTACGACCCAACAAATGGTACAATTAGTTATGGTGATTTATTTATCGAAATTCCTGAATAGAGACTTTTAAAATATTGTCTTATTTCCAATATTTAGAGTTTGTATTTTAATTTGATGTTCATAGCTAACAATTTTAAGAATCTTATATAGGGGAAAATTAATAATGGTTACAATTCATTCGTTTAAATCAGTAAGAATATGTATATATTGTTTTATGTTATTATCGCTTTTGTCTTTATATTCAGATAACAATAATTCTCAGCAATCATCAAAATCCAGTGACGTTAAGAATCTTTTTAAGCAGGGAATAATGCTCAGAGAAAAGTGTAATCACAAAGAAGCAATAAGGGTTTTTGATAGAATTCTTGAATTTGATGAGAGAAATGCTCGTGCCTGGGCAGAGAAAGGCTGGCAATTGTTTTTTCTTGATAGATTTAATGATGCTTTGATTTGCTTCCATAGGGCAACACAACTCGATTCAACTTGTATTAGTGCCTGGACAGGTAAGGGAGTTGCATTTCTGGAAATAGGTGATAGGTTTAAAACAATAATATCTTTCATAGCAGCAACAAATTTAATACCTAAAGATGCTTATGACTTTACCTACAGTGGAAAAGCATTCAGTAAATTGAAACAATATGAGTTTGCACTTTATAACTTCGATAGAGCTGTTGAATTAGATCCTGATAATTCTTTCATCTATGTTGAGCGTGGTAAATGTTTAGCTTTTATGGGTTTTTATGATGATGCAATGGGCAATTTTAATAAGGCTATCGAATTGAATAATCAATGTGCTTATGCTTATAATATGATTGGATATGTTTATGATGATCTTGGATGGTATGCGGCAGCCATTCTTGAATATAATAACGCTCTAAAAATTAATCCAGAATACGCAGGTGCTTATTATAATCGTGCTTATACTTATAGAAGAATGGGTAAAACTGATGATGCTATAGAAGATTTAACAGAAACGATTGAAATAAATCCTGAATACAAAAGGGCGTATGTTAATCGTGGTATTTATTATATGGATTTAGAAAATTATGAGCTTGCTTTAGCAGACTTTTCTTATGTGATTAAATTAGATCCGAAAAGTGGAAAGGCACTTAATAATCGTGGAATTGTATTCCGAAAACTTAAAAGGTATGATGAAGCTATCAGAGATTTTGACAGGGCGATTGAACTATATCCTAAATTTTTTTCTGCTTATATGAATAAAGGAAATACTTATTTTGAACAGGGCAAGTATGAGCAGGCGATAGAAAATTATACCAGAGCTATTGAATTGCCAGAATTTTATATAGATGCTTATATTCACCGTGGGAATGCATATATCAGATTAAAAAAGTATGATTTGGCTATTCAAGATTTTAGTAACGCTATCGATATGAATCCTCTAAATATAAATACATATTCGAAGCGAGGGAATTTGTATAAAGAATTGAAAGAATATGATAAGGCTATTGAAGATTATAATAGGATCATTGAATTAGCCCCTGAGGATTTTAATGCTCATTTTGATCGTGGATTTGCTTATTTCTGTCGGAGAAAATATGATCTATCAATCATTGATTTTAGTAAGGCAATAGAACTCGATCCTTTCCATGCCACTTCATATCATAATCGTGGATTGGCTTATAGCCAAAGAAGAAATTATAGCAATGCCCTACAGGATTTTACAAAGGCTATAGAATTATCCCCGACATATATAGATCCTTATATTCATAAAGCGAGGATACTGATTAAACAATGCAAGTATGATGAAACATTAGAAGTGCTTTTAAAAGCAAGGGAATATGATACAGAAAATCCTCAAATACACCTATCTTTAGGTATAGCATTTCAAAATAAGAAAGATTATGAAAATGCAATTAAATGCTATACGAGTGCTATTGAGTATGATCCAAAGTGTTTTTGGGCTTATTATTATCGAGGGAATATTTATCAGGAGATATTAAAAAATTATGATGGAGCAATAGAAGATTTAACAAAAGCAATCAAACTTAATCCTGAACATTATATGTCTTTTTATTATCGTGGATATGCCTATTTTAAAAATAAGGATTATGCATTAGCCAAAAAAGATTTGGAGTATATAATTAAAATACGCCCTAAGACCAGTGCTGCAAAAGATGCTCAAAATATCCTGAAGAATATTAAAAAAGAAGGATACTAAGCGAACCCTAAATTATTTCCACGGATCAATCATCATTTTTATTACCATATTTGGCTTATCTGTGAACCATTTCAATCCCTTCTTGATATCCTTAAGAGGTAATATATTCGAAACTAGTTTGTCACTATCAATAATACCTGCTTCTATAATTTTTACAGCACGAGTAAGTCTATAAGGAGGCATCTTGGCTGCGACAATAGTCCATTCATTATTGAACATATCAAATGGTGAGATTTTTAATCGTTCATTGGAAGGACAAACTCCGAAAATCATCAAGGTTCCACCTTTTTTCAATAAAGGTAATGCCTGTTGAATAGCTTTTACTGAGCCTGTGGCATCGATAATATAATCCACACCATCAGGAGAACATTTTTTTACACTTTTAATGAGGTCTGCCTTATTTGGATTGATCGCCGAATCAGCACCAAGCTCAAGAGCAGCTTCCCGCCTCATTTCAACAATGTCCGTTTGATATATTTTTGTGGTTACACTGTTTTTTATCAGTTGAGTCCATAATAATCCGACACATCCCGATCCGAGAATCAATACGCTACTCCCAGCTTTTAATCCGAGCCTATCATATCCATTCAAAACACAGGCTAATGTCTCGACTAATATTCCGCCTTTTAATCCCGCCTCAACTGAGATTTTATAAAGATGGGACCTTGGAATGGATGTATACTGTTCAAAGCCTCCATTTCGAACATATCCAACTATGGTTAGATTATTACATAGATTCGGACGCCCTGATTGGCAAAATTCACATCTGCGACAGGTAATTACCGGATCAACACATATTCTGTCTCCAACCTTCAAATCTTTGATTTCCGAACCTAATTTGGTAACTTCACCGACAATCTCGTGTCCGAGGACTACAGGCGGTTTTGCAAGTGGGACTTCACCGTGAAAAATATGCACATCTGTTCCGCAAACTCCACATCCTAATACTTTTATAACTGCTTCATCAGGTGCATAAGGCTCAGGAATCGGTAATTCTTTGATTTCTACTTCTGATTTTTTAGTCCATATAGCAGCTTTCATTGTGATGTGCTCCTTTGCTAAAAAATTTTGGACTTTAATCGGAAACCTTTATCCAAGTGCTACATCCATTGCTGTCATTATAATGAAACCAACAATAATACCAAAAGTCGCTTCCCTTTCATTTCCACGACTATGAGTTTCAGGAATAATCTCATCGCTTATAACGAATAGCATAGCTCCGGCAGCAAATGCCAATCCAAAAGGCAGAATGGGCCTCGCTATTGTCACTGCAGCAACACCAATAAGTCCACCTATCGGTTCGACAAGTCCTGTTAAGGTTGCGTACCATAAGGCTCTTAAACGGGAGTATTTTTCTCTCATCAATGGCATTGCGACGGCTAATCCTTCAGGCATATTTTGTAAGCCGATACCAATCGCTAACGCACACCCATTTTTTACATCTCCACCTCCAAATCCAACTCCGACAGCTAATCCTTCGGGGAAATTGTGGATGGTAATGGCAATTATGAATAACCAGATTTTTCTTAAACTTGATGATGGTCCTTCGGGTCCTGAAATAAAATGTAAATGAGGTGTGAACTTATCGACTAAAGTTATACAAAATGCACCGACTAAAATTCCCAGTGCAGGAATAATAACATTTCCATTGCTGTATTCGATCGAAGGGAGAACAAGACTAAAAGATGTTGCCGCAAGCATTATTCCCGCTGCAAATCCAAGCATTGTATCAAGTAATCTCTCTGAGATTCGCTTAACAAATAAGGATGGTAAGGCGCCTACACCTGTCGCCAGACCTGCTAATAAACTCGCTAATAAACCAAGTTGGATAATTTTTAAACTTGTCATAGGATAATAATCTCAGTTCAGTAAATACCAACAATCAACACTACTCTGTGATAATTCCTCGACTCTGAAATAATCATATTTAACTTCTTCGATGCACCAGGAATGTATTCGGAATAGTCCTGATGAATAATCAGAATTTGTAATGTTCCAATCTACCACATTATTAGTTCCACCAGGTGCAGTTCCGATCTGAATTTTAATATTACTATTGTCACAAATAATTTTTATATTGAATGAATCACCATTGTTAATCGAATAACTTGTCGACTGAATCGTAGTCCATGGACCAGCCCTTCTCAGGCTTATTTGATCAAGATAAGCATCAAGCGTTAGAGAATAACCATTCGTGCGTTCTCTAAAACGAATTTCGGTATTTGCCTGTCCTGATCCAAGTGTTGTGATATCGACGAATGTTACATTTGCTGTTGCTTCAAAATCATCGTAATAATATCCATCATTTAATATTCCACCATAGGCTGATGATCCACTATTTCCCTTTAATGTCATAAATCCACCTGAAACAGTTATCGTATGACCATTCATCGAAGAAGGAACCCAAACAGGCTCTGGAATTGATGTATCAAGGGATGAGCCAGTAAATTCCTCATTAAAAAAACCACCGTTGATGCCGGGATCACCGCCACCACCTACAGCACCTGCTGGATAATTCTGCTGTGCTGCATATTGAAATGCTGCCCATAAATCATCGTCTTTTGTTCCTCCAGGTGTCTTGTAATAATGAATGGAATAATCATCCCAACCTACTCCAGAAGGATATACGAACCAGCAAGCACAGATAATATTATGATGTCCTGGAGCTTGATTCCAATCATTCAACTCGTCGAAGGCATTATATAAAAACTGTGCACTAATTGCTTCATAAGATGGATCTGGTGTGTGCCTGTTCCACTCTGTTATGTAAACTGCTTTGTCCGTAAATCCATAAGTGTCAATTATACCAAGTTGCTCCTGATAAGAACCTCTAAATCCTGTCAGAGAGCTGCTTAAATCGCCTCCTCCATAGGAATGCATCGCAAAACCATCTGTTTCACTCGTACTGAGAAGAGTGCACATCTGAGCCAGATAATCATTTCCTGTCATCCACCTAACACCAGAAATAATATTCCCAGGTGATACAGGTCCTAATAAAACAATTTGTTCTCCTAAAGGACTTGTGATCTCGTGTATTGCTGAATAGACTTGTTTGTAAACATCGATGTAATAACTTGGTGTGAGTTGTTCATCACCATACTCCTGTAAAATATTCATTTCATTACCCAGATGCCAGATGTGAACATAATCCTTGAGTGTATTGGCGGAATCTCTACAATCATTTACAAAATCGGTTACGGAATATGTATCTCCGGGTTTTGGTACGGCAAGTCCCCAGTTAGGATGAATCCGAACTATTATGGTATGTCCTTTGGAAACAATCTGTGAAAAATTCCAGACTTTTGATGAAGCTCGTTCCCAGGATTCTCCATTCGGAAGAACCTGCTCAAGTACATAAATCCCTTTGCTGTCGGACATTGCTTCAACATCACTGCTTCCAACATCTCCATACCAATGAATCCCATAAAGATAGGATGAATCAGCTATTACAATAAACGAAGATGAGCAGATAATTAGAATGAAGAAATAGAAAATGAATGATTTAAGAAATCTAATTTGAACCATCAGGAAACACCTTTGTAAATTGTTTTTATTCAGAATCCTAATAAGATTTGGGTATTTTGAAGTCAAGAAGTGTTTTGAAAAGGATAAAAGGGGAAGAATCAGAATCGCTTATTACTTGGGTATTTTTGTTATGAAGTGAATCAATAATCCTAGAATCCCAAGTAGAAAAACGAAATCTACAATCAGCAAAATAATGAAGATTTTGAATGAACGATTTACTTTTTCCTTAATGACTTTTTCTGCACTTCGATTAAAATATTTTTGGGTTTCGGTCATTACATTTTTTCTGATGAGTTCAGGCACGGTTTTATCGATGTATTTATCAACAGAAGATTTCGTAAGATCCGGCAAGACATCTCTTGATATTTTAGGAACGATTTTTTGCGTAACATTTTCGACAATGGTAATAATTTTATTTGATATATCGGGAACAGTACTTTCTGCTGCTTTCTGAACCTTTAATGCGACTTCTCTATTGAGAATATTCTCGACATTGTCTCGGATTTTTTCTCTAACAATCGAAGGAACTATAATGTCAGCTGCTTTTTTTACTGTGCGGTCGGTACTTTCCTTCAATACCGTTTCCATAACCTCACTGACTTTTCTTTCCGCAAGCTTATCAACCATTGATCTCGCTACTTCATGCACAACCTGTTTCACGAGTTGCTGTTCTTTTTCTTCCGTAAGTGTGTTGATTTTTTCTTCGACTTCTTGCTTTGCTCGTTTATCAACAAGATTGACGATGTTCTGTAAACATTTCTCGACTATAATCTGTGTTTTTTGATTAACGGCTTTCTGAATTTTTTCCTCAGCAAGTTCGTTCATAAATTGATCAGCGGATTTTTGTAGATAGTCTTCGGATTGCCGTCTTATGGTTTCTTCTTCGACAATTTCTTTTATTTTCTCTATTAATTGTTCCGGTTCAAAAGGTTTATAAATGAAATGTGAAGCGCCTTTTTTATCTTCGCTCTCCCTTTGTTTGGCTATCTCTTCGGATATCATCAATAGTATCGGGATTTTGAAGCTTTCGGGATCGGTCTTTAACATTTTGATGGTTTCATCACTCGAAAGAGTATCGAGTTCTTTGTCAATTAGAATAAGGGCAACATCTTGTAGTTCGGGAAACGATAATGCTGCCAATCCATTACCCGCACTATAGACCCTATATCCCTCACCCTCCAATAATTTTGTTGTTATATCCTGGACAGAAGAACTACTGTCTATGATTAATATTTTTTCTCCTGACATAATTGGCACCCATTACACTTGAATTATGTTATTTATAACTAAATCTAAATTAACTTTCGAATTCTCAAATCGACTCTTTACTTCTTGTGCTGTCAACTGCATTAGTTTATTCATCGTCTTGGAACCCAGATTGTCAAATCCCAGCTTATATAAACTCTTTACTCCTTCGAGGATAGCTATTTTCGCTTCTTCAAAGTAATTATTTATGGAGCGTTCATTGTTCAAATGACCTATGAATTTCTCAAATCTATCGGCATAAATGTGATTATCAATGGAATAAATTAGGTCAACTCTTGGATATTTATTTAGTATGTCTTGCCATTGGAGTGAATTTGTACCCATACTATCGGCAAATATCTGCCTATCTTCTAATTTATCGATGAGTGAATTGTATAAAGTGACAAAGATTTTCAGGACCGATACCTTTTGGGGAGTATTATTTTTCTCCTTACTCGGTTGTAAAACCTTTCGAAATTTATCTGCAACTATCTTCGTAATAGATTCTTCGGATTGTGGAGTTGAGGAATGAGTCGCTTTATTGTTATCATACACAAGATAATTTTTTACGCGCTCTTCAAATTTCTGATATGCCTCTTGTGGCTTTCTTAACTCTATTACATCCGAATTTATCAGATAGGATAGAATCCTGTATGTTTCAAATACTCCGCTTCCACTTTGTTCGATTATCGATGCTACATTTCTAAAGCCGTTTATTAGTGATAATACTTTCCATTCATAAGTCATTTGTCTTAATGAATCGACTATTTTGGGTCCGATTTTCTTTAATGTGGGAACCAGGTCTGCTGATGGTATTAGGAGCAAAAATTTCTTACAGTCTTCGAGTCTCCGAGAACCTTCGATGCATAATGACTCAATATCTATCTCTATTGGT
>CAZYWQ010000030.1:0-12950 GCA_964651675.1 uncultured Candidatus Sumerlaeota bacterium
GCACCGACTATACCTCTTGCAATGTTTCGACAATAACGAATGGTTGTCGTTACAGGAGAGATAGGATTCAGATAAAGCATCGCTTCAGCAATTCCTTCTTTTCCTTCCCAGATATAACGCTTAGCATCGGTTAGTGGAACCTGATCGGGAACAGGCACCATATGTATGAGTTCAACCCTTGCATTTTTGGACTTACAGATTTTATAGGTGTTACCGATCAGTGAAAGAGCATTATCCGGATTTGCCACAGCCACCATAATCCTGTATTCATCGCCTTCCGGAGCTTTCTCTTCCTCGAGTACTAAAATTTCATCTGCTGTCGTTATAGCTCGGGATTTAGAATAAAAAAGATATATTCCAACACCTGATAATATCCAGACTGGTGCAACAATCCAGGCTATCAGGCTCATATGTATCAGCCAGACAGCCAAGACAGCCTGACAAATGATTGCCACAAACGGAAAAACAGGGAATAATGGCATCAGATAGCCATATCTTAATTCATCACCCATATTTCGGCGTATTTTGACAACGCAGATGTTTACCATAAAAAAGAGAAAGAGAAACATAATGCTTGCACTTGATGCCACATGCACTGTTGGCAGAACAGTAGCTACTAATATCACGATTCCACCTGTAAACAACAAAGCTATCCAGGGAGTTTTTCTCTTCTTTGAGATATTGGCAAAGAAGGAAGGTAGCATACGGTCTCTACCGAGAGCATAAGATGCCCTTGTTGCCGAATATATAGTTGCATTTAAAGCAGAAGTTGATGCGAAAATAACAGCAAGAGTAAGCAAGAAATTGCCCATCGGCATAAGTCTCGAAATAGCCTCTCCAAAACCCCTTTCCCTATGTTGACCAATCCACTGCCAGGGATGAATATTATCTATGCCAGATGACCCTGCTTTCACACTTATTACAGTTGCAAAAGCGACAGCTACATAAGTTAAGGTTACAATGAATACGGAATAGAGCATTGCCTTTGGAAGATTTCGTCTTGGCTCGACTACTTCATCGCCTGCTTGAGCAATGACTTCGAATCCTTCGAACGCCACATAAGTAAAACCCATAGTAATGAGCAATCTTGACCAACCATTAGGAAGAAAAGGATTAAAATTCTGTAAGCGAGAAGGGTCTTTCAGGGCAACAATAACACCGATTAATCCTATGAATAGTAAGAAAAGCGTTTGACCAAGCGTAAAGAACGCACCAACCTTTCCTGTTTCGGAAGCTCCCCTATAATTTATGTATATAAATAAGATTGCTATACCGACAGCCACAATTTTTTCTGTCACGATTAGCGGGAACGGTATCCAGTTTATCAGCCCCAGATGTTGAAAATAGCGCATAGTGTAAATTCCGAAAGTAACGGCATAAAGACTACCTGCAACGCTTGAAGCAAACCACTCCATCCATCCTGCGAGAAAGCTTGTTCCCCGACCAAATCCTACACGAGCGAAATTATATGCGCCACCTGCCCGTGGAATTGCCGAACTTAATTCGGCATACGACATTGCCGTGAACATAGCAATCACACCATTAAGGGCAAATGTGAGTAAAACACCACCCGGACCTGAGATGTGAATGGAATTCCCAACACCAAGGAAAATTCCAGCCCCAATCATCATCCCCAAACCCATCATAGTGATGTGGAAAAGAGAAAGGTCACGGGATAGTTCGGATGAGATAGGAATGTTTTTTGTCGTTGGTGATTTCATTTTTATTTAAATAGAATGGTTAGTCGAGAGCGTTATTAATTTATCTATGATTATTCTTATTATTTCGGTTTTTTAATATCTCTCGAGCCGAAAGTTCCCTCTTTTTAGCAATCCAATTTATCGTGTGCCTACTATAGAAAGTGAGATATGTTATAAAGCATATTGCCACGATAACAATAATGCTTCCAAAGAGTATATTTGCATCCATAAGAATTGAACCTTAATATTTGAGGTTGAATATAAATAATAATTTAAAAATGCAGTTATTTGTCAACTAATAATAAAAGGCTCAAAAAGTGTATATTTTTTTATTGTTGGTAAAATTAGTTCTTTACGGATACTTATAGATTGTATATGTTCAGTCTGATTTTTATCGGATTATAAGACACTTTAGAAACCCTTGCAGCAATCAGTCGCTTATTATGTAAGAGTTAAAAATGAATTTTCTTAGGATAACATTAAAAAATATCTGGCACCGAAAAGTGCGTACTTGCCTAACAATATTAGGAGTTGGAGTAAGTATTGCCGCCTTCATAGCCTTAGTAGGCATATCAAACAATCTTGCGGAAATGTTCCAGACACACTACAAAACACGGGGAACAGATTTAATCATTATGGAAAAGGGAACAATAGATTTTTTAACAAGTAGTGTGGATGAAGAATACTATCATAGTATCAAAAAAACTCCTGGTGTTCTGGATGTCAGTGCTATTCTTGTTGATCTATATGCGATGGGATTGAATCAATTTGTCTTACTGTATGGTTGGCATTTAGATTCCTATCTCTTTGAAGACCTTAAAATTGATGGAAGGAGACCTGAAGAACAGAATGAAGCAATTTTGGGCGAAAGAGCTGCTCAGCGACTCAATAAAAAAGTCGGAGATGAACTAAATATAAAGGGTGTGCAGTTTAAAATAGTGGGTATCTTTCAAAGTAAAAGCCTTTTCGAAGAAGGAGCTATTATCGTACCACTTGAGCGATTACAGGAGATCAGAAAAATACCCAGTAAAGTTACGATGCTTAATGTTAAAGTAGATAGAGAAAAATATCCTAATATGGATTTAGACAAAGCTATCGAATATGTTCGGTCAAATATAGAAAAGTCTTTCCCCAATTTAGAAGTTAATAATGTCCAGACTTTCATGACCACAAATAATCCATTAGTTTCAGCAATAAACTTTACCTGGGCTATATCAGTTATAGCTTTCATCATTGCCATATTAGGGATTGTAAATACGATGACGACATCGGTTATGGAACGAACTCGGGAAATTGGAATTTTACTCGCAATGGGATGGCGAAACACAAGAATTGTTACCTTAATATTACACGAGTCGACTCTGTTAGGTTTTTTAGGTGGAATAGTAGGATTAATTCTGGGCTATGGGATAATGGGTATTTTAATCAACACGCCTCATCTTAAAGGAATAATGATAATGGAGTACGACATTATATTTATGATCAAGGCTATCGTAATATCGTTGTTCTTGGGTCTGATTTCAGGAATATATCCCGCTTTGAAGGCAATTTCAACAGAACCGATAAAGGTTTTACGCTATGAATAATGAAACTTTCATACAAGTTAAAGACATTTCGAAATATTATGAAGATGGAAAAGTTATTGCATTAGACGGTGTAAATATGAGTGCAAACAAAGGGGAGTTTTTAGTTATAACAGGACCAAGTGGAAGTGGAAAATCGACATTGCTTCATCTACTTGGAGGTCTTGATTCTCCGAGTAAGGGAGAAATTCTTTTCGAAGGGAAAAAACTTAAAGATGTATTTAAGCAGAGTCAATTCAGAATACACAATATCGGATTCGTATTCCAGGCATTTTATCTCTGGTCCACACTAAATGTATTAGAAAATGTTTTATTACCTTTGATGGAATCCCGATTAAAGAAAAATGAACAGATAGAAAGAGCCAAAGAACTAATAAATGTCGTAGGATTAGGTAACAGATTTACATCCTCAGTTACAGGACTCTCTATGGGAGAAAGACAGCGAGTAGCAATTGCACGAGCATTGGCGATGAATCCAATGTTATTATTAGCTGATGAACCAACAGGAAGTCTTGATTCAAAAAACACTGAGAACATTTTGCAACTATTCAAAAAAATTAACAAAGAGCGGAATGTCACAATAGTTATGGTTACACATGAAAGAATGGAAGAAGGATTCTTTGACCGAACTATACGATTGTTCGATGGAAAAGTGCAATGATTAAATAACCATTGTAGGGATGAGGCTTGTGAAGATACTATTAATAGAGCCGTCAAGATACCTTGCGCATAATAAGCTATTGAAAGTAAAGCGTCTTATTTTCCCTTCAATTACTCTGCCACTTCTTGCTGCTTTAACACCCAGCGATATTGATATTTCTATTATAATGGAGCAATTTGAGGATATTAATTTTGATGAGGAAGTAGACTTAGTTGGTATCAGTGCTTGTACGAGTAGGGCATTACGTGGATATGAAATCGCTGATGAATTTAGAAGAAGAGGTGTGCCAGTAGTAATGGGGGGAATTCATGTGTCGATGCAACCAGAAGAAGCTCAAGAGTATGCAGACACTATAATAATAGGTGAAGCTGAAGGAATTTGGCAAAAATTTATTGCTGATTTCAAACAAGGCATAAGTAAAAAAGTGTATATTGCAAGAGATAAACCATCCCTAAATAATCTTCCGATACCACGCTTTTCACTTATAGAAAAATACAAATCGCGTTACTCATCATTCAATAGAGGAGTTTTAGGTCGTTTTTTACCCTTACCCTTGTTTCCTATTCAAACAGCAAGGGGATGCCCTCACAACTGTGATTTTTGTGCTGTGACTGCCTTTTCAGGCGGAAAATACAGAGAACGCCCTGTATCAGATGTGATAAACGAAATAAAATCACTTGATGCTAAAAGTTGCTTTTTTCTCGATGATAACATTTTTGGCAATCCATCTCGTGCCAAAGAGTTGTTCAAGGCTCTAATCCCTCTAAAGATATTATGGTTTGGTCAAGCTACTATAAGCAACGCTGAAGATAAAGAATTGATCCAACTTGCGAGGAAAAGTGGCTGTATTTTATTGTATATCGGATTAGAAAGTATATCCCACAGGCATCTCAGCTCAATAGGAAAAACTTTCAATAAGGTTGAGAAATATGAGTCAAATTTGAGAACTTATCGACAAGAAGGGATTTCTGTAGTTGCAAGTATGATATTTGGATTCGACTATGAGGAGTCTACAGTTTTCAAAGAAGTGTATGATTTCTTAGTAAAAAATCGCATACCTTATACACAATGGCAATTTATAACGCCTTATCCGGGAACACCCTTTCTGAAAAAGTTAGAAGAACAAGGTCGACTAAAAGATAATAAATGGTGGCTTAATCATCGATTGGTTTGGAATCCTTTTTACCTAAAATATACTGGAATAAAAATGAAAGAAGAGGAATTCTGCACTAATTTTCATCACTATTACAGTCGTTTCTATTCTCTTAAATGTATAATAAAAAGAATATTATTCCCTCCTCAGGCAAGATTCATACTTAAAATTCCTTCTAATCTCGCAATAAGAAACAAACTTAGTAGTCAGACTACGGTTATCGAAGGCAAATTGAGTAAGGGACGAAGCTATTATGAAAAATAATCTGCAAAAATGGCAACACAGTCTGATACGAAACAATATTATGGAATACCGAAAGGCGTTAGAGAATTATTATATAAAAACAAAACCGATTGTTGAGTTAGACGATGGTGTGAAAGCCTTTTCACTTCTAAGTCCTCCATTAGGTTCGATAGTTGCACGACGCAGAATCCGTTGTATAATGAACAATATCACTGATAATAAAACAAAATTGGAAGAAAATGGTAATGCAAAATGGGGAAATCGAACACCGCATTTTTTAACAGTCGCTGTTACCTGTTTATGTCAATGTTCTTGTGAGCACTGTTCTGCCGATGAATACAAAAAAAATGTGTTTCACAACAATGACGCATTAAATTTAGACGAATTTGAAGATGCAATTGCGCAATCTATCGAACTTGGCACTACTTGTGTTATTTTAACCGGTGGAGAGCCATTGCTGTACGATGATATATATAACCTTATCAGTGCAGTAGATAAGTCCAGAAGCATTTGCACGATTTTTACAAATGGAGAATACTTAACTGAAGAGTCCGTTAAGAAATTAAAGAAAAGTGGAATCTTTGGTATGTTTGTAAGCCTGGATTATTCGGATCCGGATAGCCATAATAAACACAGGGGAAGAAAAGGATTATTTGAAAAAGCTATTCAGGGAATAAGATTGTGTCAGCAAAATGGGATTTTAACAGGAATATCCACTTTCATAACAGGTGAAAAAATTAGCAACGGAGAACTGGATGCAATTATGGAATTAGGTAAACGTCTAAATGTATTAGAAGTTTTTCTGTTTGATATAATAGCAGTAGGAAAATTAAAAGATAAACAGGGTTGTATGCTCACAAAAGAAGAAGTAGACAGGATAAAACAGTTTCGAACCAAGTACAATTCAGCACCTGACTATCCCCGAATAATACATCAGACAATGTTTACGAGCATTGCGTATCCTTGTGCTGCCGAAGGTTGTCCTGCCGGAGTTGCACAGATGCATTTAAGAGCCAATGGTGATGTATCACCCTGTGACTTTACACCACTTTCTTTCGGAAACATCCGTAAAAGACCATTGAGTGAAATCTGGCATGCAATAATAGAGAGTGACATATACTCACGCCCATCACATCACTGTCGACTTTCTAATTCCGACATCTGGGATAAGATTAAACATCTTACTGTTTGCCAATGACAAAAAGATTTCGATTATACAAAAAAGGCGGATGAAATAACATCCGCCTTTATAAATTACAAATACAATGTATCAATAATTTCTACTCATATATATTCCAAAGAGGAGACCTGGTCACCCTTGGTATTTGAGCATAAACGCAGGTATCAAATAAAGGATCAGTAGCATAATAACCACCACCGCCAACAACAAGAAGGTAACTTTCTGGACCTACTTTGTATCCCACTGCTTCTGTTCTTGCTCTTGCTTCAGGCATTACTGTTTCCTCAGTCACAGCAATAATGTCTCCTGTAGCAGGATCAACTTGACACTTCTGTACACTGTCAATTGGAGTCCCAGCGCTTAATCCACCAAGAGAATAAATACTATCAACATCAAAAGCACATCCTTGCTCATAAGCTGCAGTTATTAAAAAGTTTGAAGCCCATGTCCAACTTGCACCAAGAGATCCATCAGTATTTATCGTATTTATAATAATATGATCTTCTGTTGTTCCACTATGGTTACCACCAACCATATAGATATAGGTTTCTGTATCACCCTCAACAATCATTGATCCGTGGAACCAATAACCTGTAATAGGGCTACCACCACTATCCTGATCAGGAAGAGCAGTTGTCTCTACCCAGGAACTATAATCACCAGACGGTTGAATATTGGAATAGTAACAATTCCTTACTTTTGATGCATCATTTATTTCACCACCCATAACATACACAGTACCATTATATCCCAAAACACCTCTACCAAATGCATCCATCTGAGATTGGGCAGTTCCGCTATCAGGAATAGTAACACTTGATGTAACCCAGGAACCAAGAGAACCACCAGAATTAATCGGAGCATAGTAACAAGTATTCATCGTAACATAGTTTTCATCCCAGCCACCCCAGACATAAAGTCTATCATTATAAGCATAAGCAGCATGACAAGCAAGTTTCCCTGGTAAAGAAGTAGTCGCAGTCCAGGTACCTAAAGAACCATTGGGATTAACTGCAGCATAATAAACATTATCAATTGCGTGAGTACCTGCTGCTTCACCTGTTGTTCTCCCACCAATACTATAGACATAACCATTGTAATGAATTACCGCTGAATCTCTAACAGTAATAGGAAGCGTGCTTGTCGTGTTCCAGACAAGAGCCTGTGAAAAAGCAAAAGAAGTAATCAATACAAGAATCAAAAATAGAAATAATGATTTCTTTAGCATAATATAACCTCCTTTAAAGATTTTATTAGTTATAATAATTAGTAATTTGGACTATTCCTTATAAATCGTAATGTCAAGTTAAAAGCAGTCGAATTATGCAAATAAATTCTATTAACTCACAATTCCATTAAGAAACCTAACCTTTAAAGGGTAATTTTTTCACTTGACAACTTTAGATTTTTTTAAATATATAATACTATTATTCACAATAAACAAAGGAGGTGACAAAAGAGCTCATTTTTCGTTTAAGGTTATAGAGTAATAACTCACAACATTAATAATTCAGCACAAGGAGGGACAAATAATGAAGAAGGTATTTTACATTCTATGTATTGGAATTTTATTAACCTTTGAAATCGCCTATGGAGCAATTCTTTTTGAAGACGATTTCGACACAGATACTTCAGCAAGCTGGAGTGTCTACAATGGTTCGACCTCAGGTACACCTGACTACACTGCCGAGTTTAGTTACGACTACAGTGCAGATAGTATTCCATCAGCACCTAATACCTCTGGCGGTACAACAAGAGGTCTAAAGTTTACAATAAACAATGGTGACGCAACAGCAGAAAATGCTGGAGTTAGTGCCTATCCGACAGGAGAGAGTTTCAGTGGAGATTTTTATATGACTGTTGATGTCTGGTTAAACTTCAACGCCTCTGGCTCAGGTACAACTGAATTTGCTACTTTCGGTATAAACCATGAAGGAACCCGCGTCAATTGGGAATCAGATGGTGCAACTGCAAGTGATGGCATCTGGTTTGGTTGCACCGGAGATGGTGACTCCGGTACAGATTATCGCGCATACGAGGGTAATCCATCCGATGACCCAACCTGGTTAAATGACACCAACGAAAATGCCGCAACTGCTGGTTTTCTCGATCCTGATGTAGATGGTACTTACGACGATAATAACTGGGACCCATTACCTGCGAGTATTTTCCCTTCACCACCCTTCGAGGTTGAAGGTGCCCCCGGTAATGCCTGGACAACTGTAGAAGTCAGTCAAGCAGGTGGAGTTTTATTCTGGAAATTTGATGGTACTACCATTTGTACTCGCACAAACGCAAGTAGCTACACTTCCGGTAACATTATGTTGGGTTATATGGATATATACACCTCAATTGCTAATCCTGCTGCAGATGCTTTCTGTATCTTCGACAATGTCAAAGTCGAAGTGCCTACTAAAATCAAGGATTCTTGGGTTTTATATGAATAAAAACTAATTTATTAATATGTATTGAATTTCTAACAAAATATAATGCCCTGTCGATTATTTCATCACAGGGCATTTTTTCTGTTTATCAATACTAGAAATAATCCTCAATTTAATATTTTCAGGGAAATGAGAAGTTTCACATACTGAGATATGGTACCTGCGCCAAATTTCCTTCACATTTTCCCCGTAGTATAACGCGAATATATTATTATGAACGATGGAAAACATTAATATTTATTTCTGCGTTTAATAAAGGGAATTATATTTTTACTAAAAGCAAATTTTACCTTGACAATACTCTTCATTTAAAATAAAAAGTATTTAAATTAAATTAGATGAGGAGGTGATGCGAAAAAAAGTAGAGTTTTTCCTTTCTTTTATATTCAAAAACCACAAGGGAGGTAATACACTATGAAACTAAGGTATTTATTATTATCATTTATTCTAATTATTTTCTTAATGAATGTAATCTGGGCTCAAGATGGAAATAATTTACAGTTTCAACTCATCTATAATGATCCACTTAACAGTCTTCTTGGTGGAACAGCGGGTGATCAAAGAGTTGAGCGTATGAAAATTTTCCCTGACAGTGATGGTGATGGCGCACAAGAGATTGTTCTTGCACCGCGTGTCGGCGGCACAGCTCCTCAAGGGGCTGCATTAGAAGTTTATGAAGCAACCGCAGATGATACATACGCTCGTTCGTGGTCCTGGGAAGGCGATTCTGGCACTTTTTACCGCTCAGATGTTATAGCAGCGGCTGACTTAGACGGGAATGGTACAAGAGAAATTCTTATGGGTATTAACTCAAATGTTACTGACATTCTCGCCGTTTTTGAAAATCAAGGAAGCGATGATTGGGGAACAGCTCCTCGTTTATATACCTATCAAGACCTGACCGGTGTGGCACCGGGCTCATCAGTAGACTTCACAAGTCTTATAGAAGCAGGTGATATCGATGGTGATGGTACTGACGAAGTGATTATATGTAATACAAATGTTGAAGATATAATGTTAATTTGTTCCGTAGCAAGTGGTACTTTTGCTGCTGACAATGTTACTTGGAACTTAGAATTTGAACGCAACTGGGAAGCAACTGATAAAGGAAGTCCCTATGCTATGGCTATCGGTGACATAGATAACGATAGCAACACAGATATTGCAGTAGTATGCTGGGACAATTTGCGTGTTGATATCTATGAATGCTCAGCAGCAGATACCTATGCATTACAATCAGCAACTGAAGCAGAAGCGGGTAGTAATTATTCCTGGTATGCTTGTGAAATCACAGACCTTGACGGTGATAACGCTGGTGAACTCTGGGTCATGGATATTGTGACAGGTAATCTATTAGCAGCGGAGATTTCTGATGTCTCAACTGTTACCCCTTCTGATTTCGTAGTGGTTTTTGATCTTGCATATTTTGGTGGAAGTGGTAACGGACAGATTAATATGGATGTAGGTGATCAGGATCATGGTCCCGGAACCGATGGCGCTGACATATATCTTGTTGGTGGTGCTGATGATATAGTTATAGACCTCGAGTATAATGGTGGTGACCCTCTCGATTCCAATAATTGGACAAAATATGATATTCCTGCACTCACTGGTGGTGACGGAGATACTTTGTGGCAGGTAGAAGCTCCTGAAATTGACCTCGATGGTGATAGCAGAAGTGAAATCGTATTCACTCGCCAAGATGCCGACGGTACTCGTCCTGGAGGTGCTGGAACCGATAGAGCTACACCATGCCTCTATATCTTCGAATTTGATCTACCCACAGCCAGTTATATGTGGAATGTATACGAATAATATCTACACATAAGATATATCCAAAAGCCCTCTTTTTTAAGAGGGCTTTTTTTATCTAACTCGAATAGCCGCAAGCCGATATTTCATCAATCATTAATTACAACTCCGGAAGAAAACACAATTATGTTCTCTACACAAAGAACATAAAGGAATTTCTATTGACAATCTCCTACCTTTTTGAAATTATCTTAAACGAACCATAATAGAAAAAACTTTTTAAAAGGAGGGTAAATATGAAATTGCACATTACAATTTTTTTGACACTTCTACTTTGTGTAAGCCTTACAGTCGGAGTGCAGGCACAGCTATCGCTTCCCGTAACTGACAATTTCCCTTCAACGGGATCTGAGCTTACCTGGAACGACTTTAATGACAGTGCCTACGATGTAATTGAATCCTTCAGTCCTACAGCTCCAAGTGGTGATGGATATGTTATGAATATAAACGACGCATTGTATTGGCAAATTCTTCATCTTGCCGATGACGATGGGTCCTTAGGCGACTACAAAATTGAAGCCTATATTTATGTTTCATCATCGGATGGAACAAACTGGGGTAGATTTGGAGTATTTGCTCGTGCTACTTCAATTGCCACCGATGCAGGCTATTATTATTTGTTCTGTGATTCTGATGCCGACGATTATTTGAGATGTGGTTATTATGATGAAGGACATGGTGCATGGACTCAACTCTTAGACCCACTGGGATCAATAACTCGAGATGCCTGGCATAAATTTGAACTTAGCTTAATGGGTGATGAAATCGTTGCAGAAATAGACGATGTTGAAGTTTTCTCAGGTACTGACTCAACATATTCAACGGGTTATATCGGAATTTTATGTTATCAACAGACAGCTTCTGCACCTGTGACTTATTGCGACCGTGTAACAATTACTGCAAATGTCCCAACAGCAGCAAAAACCTGCTGGAGTATATACGAGTAATTTCTTACAAAATATTCAAAATGCAATAATGAAAGCCTTTCAGAATTAATTGAAGTTCTGAAAGGCTTTTTATCTTAAGCTTAGATTTTTCAATCCAATATGATTCTTTATTACACCGAATCTAATCCCCAAATATACATCGATACAGGCAAAAAATCAGAAAGTTCTACATTTAATTCATTGGAAAGTTTTATAATCTGGGGTTCATTATGTGGTCCAAACAAAAGATTCACCAATTTTTTCTCTGTACTTAGCCGAAATTCTCTATCTGATACCTTTATAACATATTCGTCACCTTTAGTAATACCAAAATCCTTGCCAACAGTTTCTTTTATACGCATAGAAATCTTGGAGGTAAGATCCTCGAAATTTACGACCTTAATCATCCCTAAAACACCATCACACACAGGAAACATCTTGGTTAACTCCCAATAAACTGCACTCTCTTGAAACGGTATATTAACAATTATTTCCTCAAAATCCAATGTTTTCGCAATATGATATACAGTTTCGATAACAGCAGACGGTTCACCTGCCCATTCATGGATATAATTTTGAAAATCTTTCCCTTTTCCAATAATTGCATACGCCTTAATCTCCTCTTTATCCCTTGCCACAAAAACATTCGTCTCAGGAATTCCCAAGCGTGTTTCAAACTCTTTTGAACTTCTTAACACCTTATAAGGTTGCTTTTGATAAATACGAAAGATTTGCTCAAAATCCTTATAATTATATCTCTCTATCTCAAAACGCTTTGAATATGACGGTATATCCGCTTTAGCAACTATCAATAAATGTTCCTTACCCGCGCAATAAAATCCTACTTTCTCATAAAATTCGGTAAGATTAGACCACAAAATAGCTAATTGAAGTCCACTGCTTTTAATGTCCTCAATACAACTCTCTAATACTTTACTCGAATACCCTTTTTTCCGATGATTAGGATCCGTCGCAACAGAACCAACACCAGCCACCTTTAAGACACCAATACTTGTCTCAACATTGTAAGGATACCAGCAACAATGACTTACAATAGTATCGTCCACCATAGCCACTTTCATACGACTCATATTTGTCTTACCTAAAGCTAAGGGATACTCATCAACAATATCAAAAGGTACATTTTTTTGAAGTACATTCTGTAATAAAGTAAGGGCTTGAGGGTAAGTTGTCTCGTCGACAGATTTAATTATGACTTTTTCATTCCCCATTTTAATGATTTTCCAC
>CAZYWQ010000031.1:0-12726 GCA_964651675.1 uncultured Candidatus Sumerlaeota bacterium
GACTTATGCTTATCCACATTACCAGGAACCTGATGCGCAGACTTTACTTTCTTTATTAATGCTACTGCCGTTCTAATCTTATTTAATACAAGCCTGTCTTTTAACCAGGCATCATAGCTCGAAAGGAGTGGCATAATCACTTCCAGAATCGATCTTCCCCTTTTAACATTTGAGTCCACTCCTATTTTAATATGGAGAATTTGATGGGCAGGGATTCTCTCCATCAACTGACCATTTATACTTCTATAGTAAAATAAAGGTGTTTCAATATCATCAGGAAGGATTTCGATACCATAAGAATGCTCGCCAGAAGGATCATTTATCTCGATTGGATCGATAAATCTTATTTCCGTCATCCCATTTTCTCTTACAAAGAATCTGATGAAACATTCACCATCCCGAAATGTCCTTGTTATTAATTCTTTTAGCTTTGTTGAATTGAACGACGTATCTCTAAAGACCTTCCAGATTTTGAGAATATCATTCAATATATCTGGTCGTCTTTCAATAGGTTGAAATTTGACATCTTGCCCTGCTATGAACTTAACAAGATTTCTGACAATCGAACGCGCATGAGGATTTTTGTAGTATAAATACCGAGCTTGCTCAAGCATCGACAGTTGGTCGAAACTATCTAAGGCTTTATTGGAGTCGGTCAGACCAACCCAACCTACCTCTGTCTTGTCAACAATAGCATTTCTCGCCTCATCTATTGCTCTCAGTGCCAGTTCGGTTTCTCTTATAGCAAGGTCATATTGGAGTCTTTTTAGACGAAATAATTTAAACATAATCACCCCTCCTGATGTGGTATTACTCTTTCAGGTTAAGTATCTTATTTTCAAAATAACACCACATAAGATATTAAAAATATGTGGATGAAATAAATGGACATTTTTGCTATTACGAAATATCCTAATTCGAGCTTATGAGTAAAAATTTGGTTGATTATTATATTTCGGTGTGTAGATTAAATCCAATTTTTATAAGATTACTTTATCGCTAAAATTCCTTGCCCTTCTCCTCGCCTTTTTGCATACAATAATTATTCATTGTATTATAGATTCGTAACATTCGCAATGTTATCAGGAGAAAAATTATGAGAGTGATTAAAAATCAATTTTTTATGTTAGCCACAATAATTTGTTTCATCTTCATAAGCAGTTGCGCACAAAATGGCGAGAAGAGTGGTAAAACAAAAATTAGATTTGCCTATTGGGCATCAACTGCTGATGCCTATTTAATCGATGAACTCGTGGACATCTTCGAAAAAGAAAATCTGGATGTCAAAGTGGTTAAAGAAATGATACCCTGGGCAGCATACCCACAAAAAATAATGGTTCAATTTGCAGCGAATAATGCTCCGGATGTGATAATGACTTCAACAGAGCGTGCTTCCGCATTCATCGAGAAAAATGCACTTATTGACTTGAATCAATTTATCGAAAATGACCCAGATATTAATATAAAGGATTTTTATCCTGATCTTATCGATCGAATGAGTATGGATGGAAAATTATATGTTTTGCCGAGAGACATCGATGTTTTGAATACTATTTATTATAACAAATCAATCTTCGATGGGGAAGGAATCCCTTATCCAGACGATGATTGGGATTGGGAAAAGTTCCTCAATGTTTGCAAAAAGGTAACAAAGGATTTTGATAACGATGGTAAAACTGACAGATACGCAATTACATTCTACGGATTTTATAATGCCTTCATCTATAGCAATGGTGGTGCTTTTGTAGATGATGTGAAAAATCCTACAAGATGCACACTTGACGATGAAAAATGCATAGAAGCCATTCAGTTTTATCAGGACCTTGTTTTCAAATATAAAGTTTCGCCTGTTCCGGAAACAATTGTATCATCTTTAGGTGTTGAAGAGCCGGATTTATTCAAGTCTCAAAAAACCGCAATGTTTTTAGCAGGAATCTGGATGACTCCTACCTTCAATCAGGATATAAAGGACTTCGATTGGGATGTAGTAATGTTCCCTAAAGGACCTTCAGGACCGAGAAGATTTAGTGCGGAAGGTTCGGGATATTCCATAACAAAAGATACGAAACATAGTGAGATTGCCTATAAGTTGGTGAAGCTACTCGGAGGTGAAAGAGGACAGAGAGTCCTTTCCAAAACAGGCTTGACTCAGCCTTCCATAATGAGTTTAGCAAACTCACCTGTTTTTTTAACTGGAGGTAAGCCTGAAAATAAAAAGATAGTTGTCGAAGGAGCAAAAATGGGTGTTTATCGACCCTTTACTTATAAATGGGATATGATAGAAGAGAATTATCTGAATCCTCAGATGAATCTAATAATGTTACCAGAAGCATCTAATAGACTATCAGTAGATAAAGGACTAAAAGAAATCGCACAGAAAATAAATAAGGAAATCTTTGAAAAACCAGAATTGTAGCGGTCGCATTTATCGGCTTGTAGTCCCCACTTTAGTGGATTAGTTTGTAGTACCTGCTTCAGCAGGCAATATATAACCCACTAAAGTGGGTACTACAAACAAAGTGCGATGAATCGCACTGCTACATTTTGAAACAACCGCTATCGGATTAGGCAAGCATTGATGAAGGTGTCAAAAAGAACATTTAAAACGAACATCATAGGATACGCCTTTATATCTCCCTGGCTAATTGGCTTTATCCTATTCGTAGGTGGTCCCATTATTGCTTCTATGTTATTAAGTTTTTGTAAGTGGGATATTATATCGGGTCTGAAGGGTATCAGCTGGATTGGGATCGAGAACTATAAGAACTTACTCGGATTCACAAAGGTTGAAGGGAATTATATCCCTAAGGATCCATTATTCTGGCAAAGTCTAAAAGTGACATTTTTCTATTCAATATCGAGTGTACCGCTTGTTCTTTTTGTCTCGATAGTAGCAGCGGTATTATTGAATCAGAAAGTGAAGGGAGTCAAATTTTTCCGAACAGCCTTTTATCTGCCCGTAATCTCAGCAAGTGTAGCAACCGCATTATTATGGCGATGGGCATTTAGCTACGAACACGGACTTTTTAATTCAATACTGAATGTTGTCGGAATCCAGGGACCTAATTGGCTTGGTAGCACAAGATGGGCATTATCATCTTTTGTTCTTATGAGTGTTTGGGGAATAGGAAACGCTATGATAATCAATCTTGCTGGACTACAAGGAATACCCAAACAACTTTATGAAGCGGCAGATATTGATGGAGCAGGAACTGTCAGCAAATTTCTCAATGTTACTCTTCCGATGCTTTCGCCTGTGATATTTTTCAATCTCATTATCGGGACAATATATTCCTTTCAGGTGTTCACGCAGGCACTTATTATGACGAATGGTCAACCTGCTAATGCCACTTTATTCTATGTACTATATCTTTATCGTGTTGCCTTTAGTTTTTATAAGATGGGATACGCTTCAGCGATGGCGTGGATACTTTTTGTCGTAATATTCATATTTACATTGATTCATTTTGGACTGGGTAAGAAATGGGTCCATTATCAGGGTGAAAATGTCTAAGAATTTATTGCTAAAATACAAAACAGAACGATTAGTAAAGAAATCGCTGGTGAGGTTTTCAATATACTGCATTCTCATATTGCTGTCTGTTGTTTTTATGTTGCCTTTCGTCTGGATGCTTTTGACATCAGTAAAAGGAACAGATGCAATCATAACAGGAAGTTTCTTCCCTAAAAGTATCGAGTGGCAAAATTTCAAACTTGTCTGGAAAGTCCTTCCTTTCGGCACATTTTTTAAAAATACCTGCATCATAACGGCATTCTGTATCATTGGTCAGATTTTTTCGTCTTCATTGGTTGCTTTTGGATTTGCACGAATAAACTTCAAGGGCAAAAAATTTCTGTTTTTACTTTTAATAAGCACGATGATGGTTCCATTTCAGGTAACAATGATTCCCACTTTTGCCTTATTCAACACAATCGGATGGGTGAATACCTTTTTACCATTGATCGTGCCAGCATTTCTTGGTGGTGGTGCATTTTTTATCTTTTTATTAAGGCAGTTTTTTATGACCATTCCGAGAGAACTTGATGAAGCTGCAATAATCGATGGCTGTAGCCAATTCGGAATCTATTGGCGAATACTTCTTCCATTGTCAAAACCAGCACTAACAACCGTTGTCGTATTCTCATTTATCTTCAACTGGAACGATTTTCTGTATCCATTAATATTTTTGCAGACGCAAGATAAGTATACCATAGCAGTAGGACTACATTTCTTCAAAGATGTATACGCATCAAAATGGAATCTGTTAATGGCAGCATCGATTATATCGCTCGTGCCGGTTTTAGCAGTCTTTTTCAGCGCTCAAAAATACTTCATCGAAGGAATCGTCACAACCGGATTGAAAGAGTAACTATAAAAACTCTGCATTTTAACCTTCGTTACATTCCCACAAAATTTATCCTTGATTGTTCAACATTATTAATACTAAAAAAATATCTTTGGTTTTTTTGGAAACTATAGAGGATTTATGATGTCGAAAAGAATTCATTTCAGATTAAATGGCAAAAATGTTTCGATTCCTGCAAAGCCTGTCAGGATCCTATTAGATGTCTTAAGGGAGGATTTCGGTTTAACAGGCACAAAAGAAGGATGTGGAAAAGGAGAATGCGGTGCTTGCACGGTACTAATGGATGGAAAGGCTGTTAATAGCTGTTTGATACCTACCAATAAACTTGAAGGGAAATCGATAGTAACCATCGAAGGACTATCGAAGGGTGGAAAATTAGATAAAATTCAGCAAGCCTTTATCAGCGAAGGTGCTGTGCAATGCGGATATTGTATTCCCGGTATGATTATGACAACGAAGGCGTTGCTTAAAGAAAATCCTCATCCCACGAGAGAAGAAATTAAGTATGGAATCTCCGGGAATTTATGCAGATGCACAGGTTATAAAAAAATTGTCGCTGCAATCGAGAAATGCAGTAAAAAATAAATTAAGAGAATATATATAATGATTCTGGACAATGTCATAACAGTCAAGAGCCTGAATAAAACCCTGAAACTTCTCGATGAATATCGTTCCAAAGCAATTATCCTTGCTGGAGGAACAAACGTCCTGATTGATATTCAAAATGGCATTATCAAAAATAAAACGCTAATTGACATTAGTGAGATTAAAAATCTCAAAGGTATTAGCGAAAAAAAGAACAAGTTAGTCATTGGTGCATCGACTACATTTGCTGAGTTAAGTAAATCAAAGCTTATCGAGAAATATGCACCTGTTCTGAAAGAATCCGCCTATTATATGGGTTCGATGCAAATACGGAACATCGCAACGATAGGTGGAAACATCGTTCACGCAAGTCCAACTGCCGATTCTGTACCTCCGCTAATGGTACTCGATGCTTCTTTAGAATTAGTTTCGGCAATGGGTAAAAGAGTTGTCAAAATTAAAGATTTTTTCAGGGGATGTACAGAATGCAAGATCAAAAGAAATGAAATTCTGACCAAAATTATTTTCGACAAGATGAAAAAAGACGAGATTGGATTTTATCACAGGGTTGCAATGCGCAAACATCTATCAATTTCTAAGATCGGTGTTGCCTTTAAGGCAAATTTAAACAATGGGAAGTTCACCAATGTCAGAATAGCCTTGGGAGCGGTTGCGGCGATGACTATTCTGGCAAAAAAGGCAGCAAAATTTCTTGAAGGAAAGCCTTTTACAGAAGCGATAATAAAAAAGTTCGCAAAGATCGCATCATCCGAGGCGACTCCTATCACCGATGTTCGCTCTACAAAAGAATATCGCAGAAAAATGGTTGAATCTCTCTTATTGAAGGGATTTTACAGATACCTCACTCCAAAATCTACAGTATAGAGAATACCCAGCATACACGCTCATAATCGGCTCAAGGGGAAAATGAAATCTCGATTTGCCATAGAAAATGAAGTGCATCATAATCCAATAGAGGATAAAAAGGTAAATTAACATCTGCTCTTTTCCAGGCTTTCTAATGGTAAAAAAAGAAACAAAACTCAATAACATTAATATATAAAAATACCACATAAAGAGTGGATAATAATAATCAAACCTGTACTTATTATCAACACCTCTATTTATCCAATGAAGAGGAAATGGAATGCCATCAAATAGTTGAGCCACCTTAAAAAATCCTCTGATGAAATACCAGAGTGGTCTCGATTTAATATTTGCGATTGCGTACTTCAAATAGATTCTATCCGCCTTCTCATAAGAAAGCCCTTTAGCTTCTTCGGGAAACTGTATTTTCCTCGCTTCATATCTAAAGCTATAGGGATTATTCCCAATATATAAATTAATCCCCGTATTTGCTGAAAACACGATGATTCTCTTAAAATGATGATAGTTCCTGATTGTCCACGGGAGTATAATTATTAGAAATATTGTCAGGTAAACGACTAAACTTTTTAAGACTTCTTTCCTTCTATTTAATAGGATTAACAAAATTACCAATACGACAGGATACAAAAAAATTGTGGGTCTGACCAATGAGCCAATTGCCCATAATAATCCTGACTGAATAAGATAGGCGACCTTATATGTCCTTAAATATTTTATCGATGATATTAGCAGAAGTAATAAAATTGGTATAAATAAATGCTCCGAAGCCAATAAGCTACAGGAAGATATAGAGATAGGATTTAAACTGAATAAGATTAGGGCAATTATTGCGGTTTTTCTTTTGAACAGCAACTCGGATAGTTTAAAAACCAAAAAACAGGATAGGGTCTCTAATATAATGTTAAGACCTATAGCCACTGCTGCATCTGGTGCTATCAATCGATAAAAAACTGCAAGGAAAAATGAATACCCCGGTGGACGATAGCAGTCAGGATGATCGATACCGTAGTATCCTTTTGTTGCAAGTGAAACAGCAAGCTTATGATATTCTAAAAAGTCGGAAGATTGAACTGTAGGATAAGAGGTCACCCACAATACACGAATGAGAAGGGCTAATATTAGAATTGACAATACTCCAATGGTATATGTCTTATGTGTCTTGAAGTTCATAAGTTCCTTATTGATTAAACTTTTTTAAGCCACTGTCAATCATTTCAGAACACTATTTATTTCAATAATTAGCTTGTTAAGGACTATAAACAGTTATAAAACTAACACTTACTGTCACATTTGTATCGTCAAAATAATTATAAGAGCAATTATTACTCTTTGATAAATAACTTTGAAGCTTTTTTGTTATTGCTTGTAAATATTAATGAAGGGAAAAATAAGATTGATGATGCAAAAGGAACAAATGCTTTCCCTTGATGACTATGCAATTGTTAAAAGAGTTTTAGCAGGAGAGTTGAATGCTTTTGAGTTATTAGTCCATAAGTATAATGTGGATATTTTTCGCTTTTGTCACTTTTACACGAAAAATACCACAATGGCTGAGGATTTCACTCAGGATACCTTCTTAAAAGCTTATGAAAAGCTCTCCTCCTATAACAGCAATTTTTCGTTTAGAACCTGGTTGTTTACGATAGCGAAAAATCTGTGTATTAATGAACTGAAAAGGAGCAACACGGTATCGATGGTTTCTCTTAACTCAAAAACAACTACTGAAAGCGAAAAGGACATCGAATTTATAGAGCTTGTTCAAGAATTGTCTGATGACCAAGCCGAATCCCTTCACAAGAAACAAATCTACAAGAGGCTCGAAGATTGCATAAATAAATTAAATGACACTCACCGTGAAGTTCTCGTTCTCAAATATTTTAACGACTTAAAGTGTTCGGAGATTGCAAAAATCCTCTCCATAAATAAAGGAACTGTCTGGTCAAGATTGCATTATGCTATCTTGAAACTAAGAGAGATGCTTAAGGAGGAAATCAAGAATGTTTTGTAATGAAGTCAAAGAAAAACTTATCGGATACATAGAGCAGGATTTATCCAAAGAAGAGATGATAGAAATAGAGAAACATCTCGATCTATGTCCCGACTGTGCAAAAGAGTATTCCGAGATGGAAAAAATGGACAAGGTGCTTTCTTATGTTGGGCGAAACTATACCCTTGAACCATCGAAGAATCTTCATCCCGAGATAATCAACCAAATTTTCAATAAATCACAAACAAAAGAAAGGGAGAAAAAATATATGTCAAAAAACAAGCTTCTCTATTCATTCATTGGTGTTGCTGCAGTTCTTTTAATTTTATGCACTGGTATTTTCTTCTTTATTCAATCTCAGAATAATAAAATAGCACAGGTTTTACGAGCTGATGGCGAGATTTATCTGATACACTCTCAGAAACAAATTAATCTTCAAGAGCAAAAAGATGCATTGCTAAACAGAAATGATAAAATTATCACAGGTAAAGATGGCTTTGGTATTATTAAATTAAAGGACAATCCTAATCCTGACTTAGCAAGCACTCTTTTTATCGATAAAGGATCTAAGCTAAAGGTGCTATCCCCAAGAAAGCTCAACCTTGAAAATGGCACTATTTTTTGCCAGGTAGCAAAAGATGATTCTCACTTTAGCGTTAACACTCCTTACTCTCGCATAATTGTCAAAGGAACCGAATTTGAAGTAAATATTACAGATAAAGGAGTCAAAACAAGTGTCGTTGATGGAACGGTCACCGTTAAGTCCAGTGAATTTGAGAAAGATGTTACCAAAGGATCCGCAATTACTGCCTATTCTGACGGAAGCTTATCAGGGTTAGAAGCAATATCTGTTGAAAATGTTGCATTATGGCGAAACAAAGGTCGGGATACAAAAACCGCGCAAAAGAAACCAGATGACAAAACGCTCCTAATCCCAACAACGACAACTGCTGCAGTTAGCTCTCAAACACAAACTCCAACACCTACACCCACAACCGAAACGACTCCTACAGGCAATTATACACTTGATAAAATGGAAGAGTTATTACCCGAGACAACAATCTTTTATCTGTCAACAAACAGCATACCACAGTCGTTAACAGCCTTGAATTCAACAAAAGCTGGTGAAATTTTTTCTCTTCCCTCTGTAGACTATCTAACCCAGACAGTTTTGACAAGTGTGAACGAGAAGTTCGAAGACAAATTTGGTGCGACATTCGACGATTTCAGACAAAAATATTTTAGTCAGGAAATCGTTTTATCTTTAAATACCAATCCTAAAAATTTTGAGCGTATAAATTGCCTTATGCTTGCAAATTTAGGAGCAAACGCTTCAGAATTCAGAGCTCTATTAAGAGATCACTTTACCCAAAATTTTTCTAACGACAACGATATCACCAAAATTATAGATGAACCAAATGCCTATATTATTCAGTATCCAGCAAAATTTATGTATGGAAAAACACTTCATTCTATAGGCGTCATTGATTCACTATTTGTATTATGCTCAGATTCTAAAGACATAGAAAACATAAAAAATCCCAGCACTACAAGTGTGAGTCCAACAACATTTCTAAATCATATTAGAGAATCAAGAACCTCGAGAACAAATCTTACCGCAGGAATTACCTGGTCTCCCATTAAAAAATCAATCTTAGATGGATTAAAAAACGAAGAAGAGAAAAATTGGGCAATCGACTTTTTCAATACGGTCGGTGTAAACAACGACGCTCAGGATATTATCGCCAATGTTGAGATTGGAAATGACGCTACTGCCACAATCAACTTCGACGGCAATAGGTCTCGAATTTTCGACTGGCTTGGCAATCCCGAATCTTTTGAATCGATCAGTTTTGTCCCAGCTAATGCCGTGATCTTCGCTGGAGTCCACATAATCAGTCCCACCTATATATTAGATGATATAAGAGAGATTTATGTAGCATTGCGACCGAAGAGTGCCAATAAAGATCGCGTGACAGAATTCAATGGTGATTTGAATAATCTTTATGAGGATATTGGTGGTTTGAATTTAGAAAAAGATGTTTTTCCTTATATAGGAAATGAAATCTCAATTGCCATTGGAAAAGATCTGGTTCCTGTGCCCAAAATATTATTCATCGCCGAGTCGTACAATTCTCAAGCACTCCATATATCTATTATTAGTTGGTTAGAGAAAAACGAGGTTCCTTATAGTGTAACAAATTATAAAGAGTCCGAAATTTATTCGTTCAGTACACGAGAAATGAAAGGATTTTCGGAAATTTCATTTAGTTTAATAGACAATTATCTTATTGTTGGATTCGGCATAGAAACAGTTAAAGACTCAATAAGCGCTTACAGATCGGGTAATTCTCTTGATACAAGTGAGAAGTTTACTGATGCTGCCGGTGGAGGAATACCTTCGGCTTCTGCTATCTCATATCTCGATACCGAATCATTATTATTAACCTGGCTTGCAGCTGTCGAAACCCAATTAAGAAATAATTCCATTGCTCCAGATCCTGCCGAACTGAGATCGGTTTTTGAAGGCTTTGATTCCATCTTCATACGGATTGATGCTTATGCAGACAGTATAACACTACAGTCTTATTCCACAGCAGAATTATTGGTTCCTACTGCCGCACTTCTCGTTGTGCCCAATTTCTTAGAAGCCTCAACAAGAGCTCAGATTGCGAAAATGAAGGCTGAAGAGAGATCCGTAGCCACAGCATTGGAATCCTTTTACGTCGATAAAAACAAGTATCCTGACTCTTTATTTGAGTTAACAACGCCTGTCGTCTATTTGACAACCGTACCCGAAGATATATTCGCATCTGACACCCAAACCGCTGATAAATACATTAAGTACATTCCATCTACTGACAGCGATAACTGGCTACTTTACAGCTACGGACCTGATAAAAAAGATGATGGCGGTTATATAACATACGATCCTACTAACGGAACTATAAGTAAGGGAGATATCGTAAGGCGAAGCAGAAATTAATCAAAAAATCAATCAGCGATTTATTATCAGTAATCTTTAACAAAATACTTCTTATGTATGGACAGAACAATGTTCTGTCCTAATTTATTTTCACAAATATAACTCCTGCCAATTTTATCTTATACCTATGGCGTATTTTTGCGGAAATATTTAATCCCCTTATTTTCCCCTTGACTATACCCTATTCACACAGGCATTTTTATCACTAAGCTTATGAGAATTTGAATATTTTTTGTCAAAAAATCTTTAAAAAAAATACTTGTAATTGCCTATACTGTTAGGTTAGTATCAAACGACACAATGGGTTAGTATACCCCATTTTGGCGGTGTTTAGTAATAAATGGCTGAGTTGTATCCACATATTTTTACTATGATCCCTGATGAAGAATTCTTCAACAGAACCTATGAGATTGACAGACTTTTCAATTATGCCTTGAATATCCCTAAACAACTTACCTCAAGCATAATTCTTACTGGAAAACGCGGTACTGGTAAAACTGAACTTCTTAAGCGTATATACAATCGTCTGTTTTGGAAACAAAATGATGTTGTTCCTTTCTATTACTTGGTTAATCGTGATTGTCTTTCCGTTCAGGAATTTTCTAAAGATTATCTGACTCAGTTTATTAAACAATACATCGGTTTTATCAGAAAAGACCACACGATTGCTAATGTAAAAAATCTACCATTCAGCAAGCTTCTTAGATTTGTTTATCAAACTGAAATTAGAAGCCTGATTGACTTGGTAGAGAATTTTATTGAGGCTTCTAAGGATAACGATTATCTTAACCTTGTCAGAAACTCGATCTCTGCTCCTCTTTATATCGCTCTTAACGAAAATACTTATGTGTTTCCCATTCTTGATGAATTCCAGTACATTAGCAACATCCACCTTTTTGGCAAACCTCATTCGATCTCCGGGCAATTTCAGATCTTGCTTAAATCTCAAATAACTCCTCATCTCATTGCAGCTTCTTCTTTCCGCTCAATTGAAACTATTTTCAACGATACTTTTTTCATATCGTCTCTGGATAAAATGAACTTGTATTCTTTCAAAAAAGAACATGCCGTAACTATGTTTAATGAACTGAGCAAAAGATTCGGCGTGAAAACCTCAAAGGAAGCTTCTTTAGATATTATTGATCAGTTAGAATACAATCCTTTCTACATCCGCTCCGTTCTGAAAGCGGCTCAATTAAGAAAAAAACCGCTGCTTACTCTTAGAGATTTTCAGGATGTCTACTCGAAAGAGGTTATCAAAGGTAATATAAACTACTATTGGATCTCTGTATTAACTTCTTCCATCAAAGATATTAACAAACGCCGAAATGCCTTAGAAATTCTCAATACTCTATGCCGATCTCCCGAACTTTCTATCTCCGTAAGCCTTTTAGCAAGAAGGCTATTTCTAAAAGAAGAAGAAATTCAGGAAATACTCAATACTCTCGATAAAGCCGGCATTATAGATTGTAAATTCGACAACGCTCGCATTGTTCAGGACAACATTCTCAAAGATTCCATCAAATCCATCTATTCTATAGAAATCAAAAATGAGCCTGAGGGGAAAATAAAAAATCAACTGATTGGAAATAAACTCAAATACCTCTCCTCCGTTCATAAATCCCATTTTAAAAATGAGCTTATTAAAAGTCTTGAAATATTACTAAGAAAATTCGACTGCCAGAAGATACCACTTTCACTATTTGACTACCACCTGTTCTATTCAATCTACGAGCATCAAGTTAAAACAACTATCACGGATATGTTAGAGCGTGAAAGAGAGCGCATCTCACTTCCACAAATCATCGGAACTTACCGAGAGACTTTAAACGATGCCTATCAAGTCCCTACTGCCCATATCACTGCATACGGCTTTGAAAGAGGAATATATGTACCTGGAAATGAAGTTTTAT
>CAZYWQ010000032.1:0-12665 GCA_964651675.1 uncultured Candidatus Sumerlaeota bacterium
GTCATACTGTTCGAATATCCACCTCTTACTCGAAAGATCTGGCGATGATAACAAACTCAAAAGGTCATCAGAATACTCTTCCTTTATAGGAATAGAATTTATATCAAACGAATTAATCTTATCGATATACTCAGGCTTCTTAGATTCCCTTTTATACACAGGTGAATCATCCGAAATTTTCGAAGCAGGTATCTCGACTTCCTTTTCACCTTTATAAAACACTCGCATAAGACCATCATCAGTAACTTCACCAACAATATGACACTCAAGGTCCCATTTATCAAGTATGGTTTTGACTTCATCAAGTCTGTTCTTATCACAAACAGCCAGCATCCTCTCCTGAGATTCAGAAAGCATAATTTCATAAGCACTCATATTTTCGGCTCGCAAAGGAACCTTATCCAGATCAATCTCAATCCCTGTGCCACCTCTTCCCGCCATTTCACAACTCGAACAAGTCAATCCTGCTGCTCCCATATCCTGTAATCCAATAACTGCTCCTGACTTTATCAAATCAAGAGTGGCTTCGAGAATTTTTTTGCCCATAAAAGGATCGCCGACTTGAACAGAAGGTCGTTTTGATTCGGACTCCTCACTTAATTCCTCTGATGCAAATGTAGCACCATGAATTCCATCTTTTCCTGTTGATGAACCATAATAGATCACAGGATTTCCAGCTCCCCGAGCAATCCCCCGAGTAATATCTTCTGTCTTTATTAATCCAACACACATTACATTGATCAATGGATTCTCATTGAAACAATCGTTAAAGTATGCCTCACCAGCTACGGTCGGTATACCAACACAATTACCATAATCAGCAACTCCACTGATAACACCATTCACGATGTATCTGACTCGTGCATTCTCAGGATTTCCGAATCTAAAGGAATCAAGCATTGCAATTGGTCTTGCACCCATCGTAAAAATATCCCTCAATATTCCTCCTACTCCTGTAGCAGCTCCCTGATATGGTTCAATTGCCGATGGATGATTGTGCGATTCAATCTTGAATACAACCGCATATCCACCACCAATATCTACTATTCCAGCATTTTCACCAGGTCCCTGAAGAATCCTATCACCATCTGTTGGAAAAGTCTTAAGCAGAAGTCTTGAATTTTTGTAACTGCAATGCTCACTCCACATCACAGAAAAAATTCCCAACTCGGTGATAGATGGTTCTCTTCCCAGAATCTCTAAAATCGATTGATATTCTTCATCGCTTAATCCGTGTTGTTCTACTAATTCTTTTGTAATCTTAACTTTTTCCATATCTTCTCTACACTATTAAAAATAATATATGATACTTACTTTATGAATTTAGATGATTAATAATAGATTCGAAAATCAATCTCCCATCAGTGCTTCCCAATGCAGCCTCTGAACATCGTTCAGGATGAGGCATCATTCCCAACACATTCCTTTGCTTATTGACAATCCCAGCAATATTATCGATGGAGCCATTAGGATTCGATTCTATCGTGCAATCTCCATTTGCACCACAATATCTAAATACAATCTGGTTATTATCCTGCAAACTCTTCAGCGTTTTTTCATCGGCAATATATTGTCCCTGACCATGCGCTATGGGTATTTTCAATACATCCTTATTAAAATTAGAAAACGGTGTGTTTTTTCTCTCATTTTTTAAATGAACATACTTGCAAACAAATTGAAGACAATTATTTTTTATCATCGCACCAGGTAACAAACTTGCTTCTAAAAGAATCTGAAATCCGTTGCAGATGCCAATAATCAACTTCCCTTTTTTAACATATTCTCTCACAGATGACATAATGGGAGAAAATCTCGCAATAGCTCCGGTTCTCAGATAATCCCCATAAGAAAATCCACCTGGCAAAACAAGACAATCATAATCATCGGAAATCGTATCACGATGCCAGAGATAATCAACTTTCTGCTTCATAACATCCTTCAGAACCGTATAACAATCCATATCACAATTGGAACCAGGAAAAACAATCACACCAAATTTCATCTTATCCCTCTATTTCAAAATTGTAATCTTCAATAACAGGATTGCTTAATATATCATTGCAAATCTTTTTCAAATCCTGTTCGACTTTATCTTTTTCGGAATCCGCAAATTCTATAACGATGAATTTCCCCACTCTAACATTCTTCACATTTTTATAATCCAACGCATTAAGTGTGTTTTTAACAGCTAATCCTTCAGGATCTAATACATCAGCTTTGAGAGTTACATAAACCTTAGCTTTCATAATTATCTCCACAATATAGAATTTATGTTTAGACTAAACTTCTTTTCCTGTGATGAGTTTATAAATATCTGTATATCGCTTAGATGTATTTTTAATAACATCTTCCGGAAGTCTTGGAGCTGGTGGAGTTTTATCCCAACCAATGTCTGTGACATAATCTCGCACATATTGTTTATCAAAACTTTTCGATTCACTCCCCGGCTTATATGTTTCCATCTCCCAGAATCTCGAAGAATCGGGAGTAAGTATTTCATCAATCAGGATTATTTCATCATCAATTACTCCAAATTCGAATTTTGTATCGGATAAAATTATTCCTTTATCGAAAACAAGATCTCTCGCAAATGAATATAACTTTATACTTGTTTCCCTGATAAAATCAGCCGTTTGTTTTCCTATCAGATTAATCACCTCATCAAAATTTATATTCTCATCATGCCCGGAAGTTGCCTTTGTAGCAGGTGTAAAAATCGGTTCAGATAATTTACTCTTTTTCTCCAGACCATTCGGCAATTTTATCCCACAAACCTCGCCTGAATTTTTATAATCTACATACGATGAACCATCAAGATAACCTCTTACTACACATTCAACCTCAATCGGTTTGGCTTTCTTAACCAACATCGACCGACCTTCAAGCATATCCTTGTACTTATGAGTTTCCTCTGGATACTCATTGATGTTAGCAGTAATTAGATGTGTATTAACAATACTTTTTATTTTTTCAAACCAGAACAATGAAAGTTTCGTTAAAATCTTTCCTTTTTCAGGAATACCATCTTCGAATACAACATCAAATGCGCTCAATCTATCCGAGGCGACAATCAATAATTTATCACCAAAGTCATAAATATCTCTGACCTTGCCTCTGTTAAGTAATTTCAAATCCGGAAAATCCGTTTTAATTAAAACCATTTGATTACTCCCATTCTATTGTACTCGGTGGTTTAGAACTTATATCATAAACGACACGATTCACTCCCTTGACTTCATTGATAATCCTATTGGAAATACGATTCAAAACTTCATAAGAAATCTTTGCCCAATCCGCAGTCATCGCATCCACACTCTCTACTGCCCGAATCGCAATGACATTCTCATAAGTTCTTTCATCTCCCATTACTCCAACACTTTTAATTGGTAACAAAACAGTGAATGCCTGCCACAAATTGAAATACAAATTCGCTTTCTTAATCTCCTCAACAGTTATGTAATCAGCTTCTCTCAGAATTTCTAATCTTTCAGATGTAACAGAACCAATAATTCGGATAGCCAATCCTGGACCAGGAAATGGTTGTCTCCATAAAATTTCACGAGGAAGCATCAACCGTTTTCCCAATTCCCTGACTTCATCTTTAAACAATTCTCTCAAAGGTTCGATTACTCGCCCTTTTTTTATCAATTTTAAAACTTCCTTAACACGATTATGATGCGTTTTAATCGTTGCAGAAGGACCTTTCACAGACACACTCTCAATCACATCCGGATATAAAGTTCCCTGAGCAAGAAAATCATTTTTACCTATTTCCTTAAATAAAACTTTTATAAACTCCTTACCTATAATTTTTCTTTTCTCTTCTGGATCATCAACATCATCTAATTTACCTAAAAATTCTTTAGTCGCATCTATTACTGTAATCTTTATACCCAATCTCTTAAATCGTTTAACTACGGAAGACTTTTCATTTTTTCGCAACAATCCGTTATCAATAAAAACACACTTCAATCTTCCACCAATCGCCCTTTTCAATAATGTTGCCAAAACAGTTGAATCAACACCACCACTAACAGCACATACAACTTTGTTATTACCAACCTGCTTACGAATAGAAACAATAGATTGCTCAATGAACGAACCCATTGTCCAATCAGGTTTCATTTTACAAATTTTAAGAACAAAATTCTTCAGTAATTTATCGCCCTCAACAGTATGATGAACTTCAGGATGAAACTGCATACCAATAATTGGTTTTCTTCTATGTTGAATAATACAATATTTGCAATTTTCAGTTGAAGCAATCACATCGAAATCCTTAGGTCGTTTCACAACCTTATCCTGATGACTCATCCAGACAACAGAATTTTGCTTAACTCCACTAAGGATTCGACTATTCTCCTTTTTTATAAGAACAGCTTTTCCATACTCTCTCTTCTTTGAATGATGCACCTTTCCACCAAACAAATCACCGATTAATTGCATTCCATAACAGATGCCCAATACAGGAATTCCGAGTTCGAATATTTCTTCCGATAATCTTGGTGCGTCTTGTGCATAAACATTAGCAGGACCACCTGAAAGAATTATTCCTCTGGCATTATAGGAAAGAATTTTTTTGATAGGAGTATTAAAAGGGACAATTTCAGAGTATACAGATAAGGCTCGTATTTTTCTTGCAATTAGTTGACTGTACTGTGATCCAAAATCTAAGACTATTATCACAATCGGATTTTCATAACCTTTTTATTTTTAACTTCAGGAGAAATACTACTTACACATACCAACATGTTGCGCCTTCTGAAAAAGTTTCCCTTCTGTCTTAATTGCGGGTGCAATAATAAGTTCCGCCAATTGCAATTCCTTAATATCCCTCGCACCAACAGCACCCATACAGGTTCTCAAAGCACCAATTAAATTTTGAGAACCATCATCGAGTTTTGCAGGTCCAAAAAGAATTTCTTCTAATGTTCCTGTTTGACTAACTTTAATCCTTGTTCCTCTCGGTAAGTTCTGATGAGGAGTGGCCATTCCCCAATGAAATCCTTTTCCAGGTGCTTCATAAGCCTTAGCAAAGGCTGAACCAACCACAACGGCATCAGCTCCCGCTGCAAATGCCTTACATATATCTCCACCAACTGACATTCCACCATCGGTAATAATAGGGATATACTTTCCTGTTCTCTTGCAGAAAAAATCTCTCGCTGCTGCAGAATCAGCAGTCGCTGTAACCTGCGGAACTCCTAATCCTAATACTCCTCTTGTTGTACAGGCAGCTCCAGGTCCTATTCCAATAAGGATTCCAGCGGGATTCACCTCCATTAATTCCAAACATACCTCGTATGTCACACAATTACCAACTATTACAGGTATCTTCATCTCTTTAATGAATTTCTTGAAATCAAGCGACTTATACTGAGTTGAAATATGCCTGACGGTAGTAACTGTAGATTGAACAACAAGAATATCTGCTCCAGCTTCCTGAGAAAGTTTCCCAAACTTCTCTGCATTTTGTGGAATCGTAGAGACAACCGCAGGTGCATTAGCCTTTTTTATTTCTTTAATCCGTTTTCCTATAAGTTCTTCTTTTATAGGTTTTTGATATAGCTTCTGCACCAATTCAGTAGCCTTCTCCGGAGTTGCACTTGCAATCTTTTCTAAAACTTCATTCGGATTATCATATCGAGTTTGTACACCATCAAGATTAAGAATTGCAAAGCCACCTAATCTCCCCATCTCAATAGCCATTTTAACATCCACGACACCATCCATTGCAGCAGCTATAATTGGAATCCCAAATTTTATTCCACCTATTTCCCACGATGTATCCACCTCATCAGGATTAACTGTCACCATTCCTGGAACAATAGCAATCTCATCAAAACCATAAGCGATTCTTGCTTTTCTACCTCTACCGATCCACATTCCCATTTTTAGTACCCTTTCCGATCTTTCTGAATTGTTTTGGAATCAAACTCCACTATAGTTGCGTATAAGATACAGTTTACTAACGAGAGAAAATAATCAAAACACCTGAAATACGCATAAATAAAGGCTGAGAAGGTAACTCAATTTTTCCAGGGAAACTCTACCTAAAGTTACTTTTACGACCCTTCAGTAAAAATGAGCATTTTACCGTTGTCAACATTTTTTAAATAAAAACCCAAGAAATTTTCGTTTCGCTCATTTTCGGACATCATCTTCCTAATAAAAATTAACAAAGTTACATAAAATCGAATTAGTTTTTACTTATGTCACAAGATTGAGCTTCTTTAACTCCAAAGAAAATTAATATCTTTTCCATCAAACACCATTTTGTAATTCCCGACTGAAAAAGATTTAAACCGACAAATGCAGTAAACAAATGCCAATATCTTGAATGCAAATAACCAAGTGAAAGACTTATAAGAATAAAAAGTCCCGCAATAATCCTTATTAACCTCTCAACTCCCATAGCAATCCCCTTTCATTTTTAATTCTTATAACAAATAATTAAGAAGAATTATGCAGCTATTAATAACCTTATATCACTATCGTTCAATCAAAAACAAGTAAAAACTATATAGAAAACATATATTTCATAATATACTGCAAACAAATGACATATAATATATAACTTAACAATTTACATTAAACATAATCTGTTGGTATCACGGTGTAAAAATCTCCTTGACTTTCGTATTTTCTTCGTATATCGTAAATGCCAAAATAATCATAAAATTATCAAAAGGATTCTTATGTGTATGCCACATTCACTAAACGATTCTGCTCACAAACACAGACAAATAATGCACATCGATATGGATTCATTTTTTGTCTCTGTGGAAAGAGTTCACAATCCCAACTTAATAGGAAAACCCGTAATTGTAGGAGGTTCTCCCGATAAAAGAGGAGTTGTCGCATCAGCTTCTTACGAAGCAAGACGATATGGTGTGAGATCAGCTATGCCATCGAGCATCGCCAGAAGGCTTTGTCCCGATGCAATATTTATCAGCGGTCACTGGGAACTTTATGCCAAAGCATCGGAAGGTTTTCTCAACATACTTTACGATTATTCACCGCTTGTGGAGATGCTTTCTATCGACGAAGCTTATCTCGATTTAACAGGAACACGGATAGCTAATGGTCCGCCTGAATCTGCGTGTGATAATATAATCAGACGAATCCATAATGAACTACATCTGCCAGCATCCATCGGACTTGCATCAAACAAACTTATAGCAAAAATCGCCTCAGGATTAGCCAAACCTCACGGTTTCATCCGTATCATTCCTGGTTATGAGCAGATATTTTTAGCACCTCTTCCTGTCAGAAAACTCCCCGGAGTTGGTGAAAAGGTATTTGAAAGACTAAAAGTTTATGGACTCAAAACAGTAGGCGACCTTGTGAACTTAGGTGAACGAAATCTCGAACAAGCATTCGGGAACTACGGAATTTATCTATACAACAAGGCATTAGGAAAAGATAACCGTTCTCTCGAATTATTATCCGAAAGAAAATCCATAAGTCGGGAAAGAACATTCGATACAGATACCTGGAACAAAGATTTCCTCTCTTCAGTAGTCACCTACTTATCCGAAAAAGTGGGAAAATCCCTGAGAGAAGAATCGCTTCAGTCGAAGACCATCACAATAAAACTTCGTTACAGCGATTTCAGAACAATTACTCGCTCAAAGACTCTCCCCTACTATACGAACTTCGACAGTGACATCATAAAAATTGCGAAAGAAACATTTTTCAAGGCGTATCAGAGACGAGTACGAATCCGACTACTCGGCATCTCCGCTTCCAATCTCACCAACGAACATTATCAACTCGACATCTTTCAGAAAAAAAACATCCTCCAAATGCTTAATCTCTACCAAAGCGTGGATAAAGTAAAAGACAAATATGGTTTCGAGATTTTGATGCGATTAGGTGTTCAAGAATGTGGAATGGGATAGTTTGGATTCAGGAATATTACTAATTAATCCTTTATCGAAAACACATTTTCAATATCTTGGGTAGTTCTCTGTGGTTAATTTTTTTTATTTATAACTTTTATAATATCCTTCAAGGTCGCTGAGCAATTTTTTCAGGTCGGGTTGGTTTGGATTAATTCTGAGGGAGGATGACCAGTAATTGATTGCAGATTCGTAGTCATTTTTTATATAGGCAATATCACCCAATTTCGCATATGCAACATAATTTTCCGGAGCAAGCTCAACTGCTTTTTTAAACATCGCTTCTGCTTCATCAAGATTTTTCTTCTTAAGATATACCGATCCAATGCCTTCATAAACAAGCGAATTATTTGGAGCTATCTCTTTCGCCATCTCGTAATACAACAACGCCTTTTTATACTTAGCGATTCCCCTATAGCAATGTCCAACTCCAATATAGGCCTCTACATACTGAGAATCCTGCTTAATCGCTTTTTTAAAAAACCTAATCGCACGCCCATACTTTTTTTTATCAAGATATCTCTGCCCTAAAAAATAGTTAGCGTGTGGATTCCGAGATTCGGTGTGGATGGCATTTCTCAGGAATTGTTCTTCATAATATTTCTGTCCGCAACCAGCAAACAACAATAACAATATTAACAAGCAGAAAAATTTTGTATGCTTTGTTATAAAACTCATTTTATGGCTTTCTTTATTTCCAGAAAAAAATCGCATTTCCTAAGAATATCCCACATTTTTTTAACAAATTTCAAATATAGATTTTTATTTGACATAGTCAAGATTTTAAATGAAATTTACCAGCAATATATTTTTTCAAAAAATAATAAATTTGCAGAAAATACATTAAGCACAATGACAAAAAAGAACTTTCACATAATCTCACATACTCACTGGGACAGAGAATGGTATCTGACCTTTGAGCAATTCAGAATGAAACTGGTTGACTTAATTGATAATCTCATCGAGTTGCTCGAAAAAGATAAGAATTTTAAATATTTTCATCTCGATGGACAGATGATTATCCTTGAAGATTATCTCGAAATCAAACCAGAGAAAAAAGAAAAGCTCCTGAGGCTTATTCGAGATGGACGCATATTAGTTGGACCTTCTTATATTCAGAACGATGAATTCCTCACCAGTGGTGAATCGCACATAAGAAATCTACATTGGGGACGAAAACTCTGCCAGCAATACGGTGTAAAGCCAATGATGGTCGGTTATTTCCCTGACCAATTCGGACACATATCCCAACTACCGCAGATTCTAAAAGGTTTTGATATCAAAAGCACAGTCTTCGCAAGAGGATATAAATGCGAAGGAGACAGAAAGGCTGAGTTTATCTGGAAATCGCCCGATGGTTCGGATGTACTTGCCGTTGCAATGATTTTTATGTATAATAATGCGCAAAGACTCCCCGATGATATAAATCTGTCTGTAAGATTGATCGAAAATCTGAAAAATGATTTCGAAACAAAGACGACTACAAACCATCTTCTATTATTGAATGGAGTTGACCACTTAGAAGCTCAGGAAAATTTATCCGTCATTATCAAAAAATTAAACAAAACTTATGAAAATAAAGATAAGATAATCCATTCAACACTTCCGCAATATGTGAATGAAATTAAAAAAGCAAAAAGCAAATTTAAAACTGTCACAGGAGAATTAAGAGAAGGAACGGATGATGATATTTTAAATCACACACTCTCCTCAAGAGTCTATCTCAAACAACTCAATGCAAAGGCAACAAACCTTATAGAGAAATGGGTCGAACCATTCTGGACTTTTTTAAACATCGCAAAAATTAAAGATTATCCTTCTGAATATATCGATTATCTATGGAAACTTCTTCTTGAGAACCATCCTCACGACAGCATTTGTGGATGCAGCATCGATTCTGTTCACAAAAATATGCTTGATCGATTCACACGAAACATAGAAGTGAGCGAAGAGCTAATCAATAGAGCCTTTAAACAATTTTCAGATTTGATTGATAAAAGTGGAATTGATAAGGATAATTATCTTCTCATCATTTTCAATCCAACACAGGAAAAGAGAACAGAAATAATACAGGCGCATATGGATTTTTTAGCTGATGAAAAAGTAAAAAATTTCGCAATAAAAAATTCAAATAAAAATCCGATTCCTTATATTTTATTGCAAAAGAAATTCCTCTCGAAGAGACTCCTGAGTCCGATAAACATTGCTACAGCACCTAATATCGACAGATTTGAAATATCATTTCTCGCTGAAGAAATTCCACCTTTCGGATACAAAACTTATATAATCAGTAAAGAAAAAGGACTTACAATTTCTCCAATTGAAACCAAGAAGAATCTGAAAGCTGGAGAGTCTATTGAGAATAAATATTATAAAATAACATTCAATAAAAATGGTAGCATTAATATTAAAGACAAAGAAAATGGTTTTGTTTTCAAAAATCTACTTTTGTTTGAAGATGAAGAAGATTGCGGTGATGAATATCTATTTCGAATTGCACCAAATTCGAAAGCCTATAACACGAATAACTGTAAAGCCAAATTCAAAAAGATATTCGACAATAAATTTTCCAAAACAGTCCAAGTTCAAATCAATTGGGAATTGCCTTCAAGGAATTATATCAATCCAGGTAAAATAGACTATAAAAAGAAAAAGTTTCCCATCACTTATTATCTAACGATTCTCAAAGATTCCAAAAGAATTGATATCAGATGTATCATCGAGAATCAAATCTACAATCACAGACTGAGAGTACTATTCCCAACTGGAATAAAGAGCAACAAATCCGTAGCTGGCGCCCAATTCGATATGATAAAAAGACCCATAAAACTCCCTGAGAAATGGAACAGGTCCAACGACCATCCATCCTGGAATTTCGTCAATGTCTCGGATGGGAAAAATGGATTAGCCATCTTTCACAAAGGATTGCACAGCTACAAACTAAAAGATGACAAACACAGAACTATTGCACTTACTCTATTGAGAGGTGTGGAATGGTTAACATTTGCTGATCGTGATTCAGGAGAAGGAAAATATCAGCGAATCGAAACATACTCACCCGATGCACAATGTTTAGGAGAAAACACATTCGAATTCTCGATATATCCTCACTCCTGCAAAGATAATTTGTATCTTAAAGCAGAAGAGTTTACGAATCCATTGATGTACCACAATCATTCCGTAGACAAAGAAAAATGGATGTTTTCCGGAAAATGGAACAAAGATAAAGCGTTAAATATTTACAACATCCGAGAAAATAAGTATAGTAATCTACCTCGCTTACCTGTTAATCTCAGTTTCTTTAGCATCAAAAGTAAAAGAAGCGTTGTTAGTGCAATAAAAAAAGCTGATAACTCAAACAACATCATAATCAGAATATTTAATCCTTATAAACAAACTGACTTGATAAAAATAAAGTCTCATAAACCTCTAAAAGCATTATATGAAGTAAATTTAACGGAAAAAAGAATATGCAAAATTAACATAAATAAAAGCGACACTTTCAGCAGAAAATTAGAAGGAAAAAAAATAGTAACATTCGAATTAGAGCTAATAAAATAAACCAAGTTTATTCCATACTCTATTGTTTTTCTATTTAAAACATTCAAAAAATTATTAACTCAAGAAAGGCAAGAATATGTATCAGGCATTCAAAGGTCGAGACTACATTGAGACGAAAGATTGGAGTCATAGCGACTTACAAACAATTATCAATTTTGCTACCGAACTAAAAAGAAAAAAGAAAAATAATGTTCACCATAAATTGCTCGTTGATAAAACCATATTTCTTTTATTCTTTGATCTATCTACCAGAACAAGAAATTCATTTGAGGCTGGTATGACACAATTAGGTGGACACGCACATTTCATTGATGTCAGATCATCACAAATCGCCCACGGTGAATCACCCAAAGATACAGGCATTATCCTTTCAAGATATGGAGAAGGAATTGCTATTCGACACGACCTTATCCCCGGAGAAGGAAATGAATACATTCGTGAAGTGGCGAAATGGGCTGATGTACCAGTTATCAATATGCAATGTGACATCGACCACCCCTGTCAGACAATTGCTGACCTGATGACCATTCAGGAAAAATTCGGCAAAAAAACAAAAGGACTTAAAATGGCAGTATCCTGGGCTTATGCACCAAGCTATGCTAAACCACTTTCAGTGCCTCAGGGACTTATCTCACTGATGCCAAGATTTGGTATCGATGTTGTATTAGCTCATCCACCCGAATACGAATTAATGGAAGATTCAATAGAGTATGCGAAAAAAGAAGCTAAGAAAAACCATACGAAGTTTGAGATAACAAATAATATGGAAGAAGCATTCAAAGATGCAGATATTGTTTATCCGAAATCCTGGGGTTTGAAAACAATGTTCGATAAACCTGAAAAGGCATTGAAGATAGCTGAAAAATATAAGAAATGGATTTGCGATAAAAAAATAATGAAACTTACCAAACCTAACTCAATCTATATGCACTGTTTACCAGCCGACAGAGGAAAAGAAGTTACTGATTCAGTAATCGATGGTAAGCATTCCGTTGTTTACGATCAGGCTGAGAACAGATTACATACTTGCAAAGCCATTATGGCTATGATTATGTAAATACTACTCATACCTTAGAGCGACAATGGGGTCTAATTTGGCAGCTTTAAATGATGGGTAAAGTCCGAATATTAATCCAATCATTGCTGAAACAATAAATGAAACTAAAACTAACACAAAACCGTATCTTACACCTGATGTAA
>CAZYWQ010000033.1:0-12590 GCA_964651675.1 uncultured Candidatus Sumerlaeota bacterium
CGTTACTAGCTATAACCAGAAGTTCCTGCAGTTGTGGCGTATTCCGGATAGTTTAGCCGCAATCCGCGACGACAATAAATTGCTTGCATATGTATTAGACCAACTGGTAAGCCCAGAAAAGTTTATATCTGAGGTCCGACGGCTCTATGCCCATCCTGAGGAACAGTCTTTTGATACACTGATATTTAAAGATGGTCGGGTCTTTGAAAGATTCTCCCAGCCCCAGAAGATTGAAGAGAAGATTTTAGGACGAGTATGGAGTTTTCGCGACATCACCGAGCGAAAAAAGGCGGAAGAAAGGCTGCAAGCGAATGAGAATAAGTATAGAACATTAGTAGAAAATCTTCCACAAAAAGTATTTGTTAAGGATAAAAATCTGACTTATGTATCTTGCAATGAGAACTACTTGCAAGATTTAAACATCAAATCCGATGAAATAGCAGGGAAGACAGATTATGATTTTTTTCCAAAAGAACTTGCTGAAAAATACAGGGCAGATGATCAAAGAATTATGGAGTCAGGAAAAACAGAAGGTATAGAAGAGAAATATAAATCTGAGGATAAAGAAATTTGGGTTCATACTGTTAAAACACCTCTTAAAGACGAGAATGACAATGCCGTCGGTGTATTAGGCGTTTTTTGGGATATTACGGAGCGTAAGAAGGCAGAAGAAGAACGCGAAAGACTCTTTGAGCGAATAAAAGTTCTCAACTCAGAATTAGAAGAAAAGGTAAAAGAGAGGACAAAGGAGCTTGAAGAGGCTATGCAAGTCCTTGAGAAAGCAAATATTGAATTAAAAGAAGCAAATGCACATAAAAATAAATTTTTATCAACAATGAGTCACGAGTTACGAACTCCTCTAAATGGCATCATTGGCTTTACAGACTTATTGAAAGGACAATTCTTTGGTCCTTTGAACGAGAAACAAATAAATTATGTAAATCAAGTGGAGAATTCTTCCAAGCATTTGCTCTCATTGATTGATAGTCTTCTTGCTATTATCAGGATCGATATGGGAAAAGCAAAAATTAGTTCTGAGAAATTCAATATTGAAGATAGTATAAAAGCAGTCTTGGATATGTTAAAATCTCAAGTGGATAAAAAGAATATCAATATCAACATTGAATGCGATCCACAGTCTTCAGAGATTATTGCTGACAACGATATGTTCAAGCAGATTTTACTCAGTCTGCTGGACAATTCTATAAAATATACACCAGAAAAAGGTAGTATATCAATTCATTCATCTCTAAATCAAAATAATGTATTAGTAAGAGTTACCGATACAGGAATAGGGATTGAGCCTAAAGAACAAGAAAAATTATTTAGTGAGTTTTACCAGGTTGACCGTAGTCGGGATGAAGCCTTAGGTGGTATGGGAATAGGTTTGGCATTAACCAGGCGTTTAGTCAACTTACTTGGTGGTGAAATCGGTGTTGAGAGTCAACCAGGAAAAGGAAGTACTTTTTGGTTTACTTTGCCACAGAATGAAACTCCAAACTCATCTCGGAATATCATTAATGACACGATGATGAAGAAGGGATAAAATTATGACAACATCAGAGCAAATATCCAATCAAGGTGGATCAGGACACCGTATTCTTGTTGCCGAAGATAATGAAACAAATCTTATTCTCATTGTTGAAATGCTCAGTATTCAAAATCATCAAGTAATTGTAGCAAAAAATGGACAAGAAGCTTTTGATTTAGCTCTATCAGAAAAACCTGAACTAATTATTATGGATGTTCGAATGCCTAAAATTGACGGTCTGGAAGTAACTCAAAGATTGCGTCAAATGCCTGAATTCAAAGATACTCCAATCATTGCCTTGACTGCCTCTGCAGGCAAAGAGGCAAGGAAAAAATGTCTTGCTGCAGGATGCACTGATTACCTGGCAAAACCTATCAAATCACAAGAATTGTTTAGTATGTTAGAAAAATACTTTAAATAAATTATTGGTGTAAGGAATATGAATGAAATACCGAAAATTTTAGTTGTCGATGACATAGAAGTAAATCGAACTTTGTTAAGGGATATCATAACAAAGTTAGGTTATGAAATACTCTTAGCTGAAAATGGTCTTTCAGCACTGGCAAATATTGAAAAGTATTTACCAGATTTAATTATCCTTGATATTAAAATGCCCGTGATGGATGGATTTCAGGTTCTCGAACGACTTCGGACAAAAAGTGAATATAATTATGTTCCAGTCATTGTCGTTTCTGCAGTTGATGATATGGAAAGTATAGCAAAATGCATCCAACTTGGAGCTGACGATTATATGGTAAAACCTTTTAATTTAACCTTGCTTCAAGCTCGGATAAGTTCTTGTTTAGAGAAAAAAAGATATCACGATTATGAAAATTCTTATCGTTCGAAAATAGAAGAGTACAATCTCCATTTAGAAGACAGAGTTCGTGAAGAAGTAAAAAGAGTTTCGAAATCACAATCCGCTGTAATATTTGCTCTGGCAAAACTTACAGAATCACGCGATCTTGAAACAGGTGAGCATCTGGAACGAGTCCGTGAATATTGCAAAATTTTAACCGAACACCTTCAAAAACAAGCCAAGTTCAAATCGATTATTGATAAAAACTATATAGAGAACATCTACGCCACAAGCCCTCTTCATGACATCGGGAAAGTAGGTATCCCCGACAGAATTTTACTTAAACCAGGGAAACTTACTCCTGATGAGTGGGAAATCATTAAAACACACACAACTATTGGCGCAGAAACTTTACAAGCAGTCTACGATGAATATCCAGATAACGAATTCATCAGAATGGGAATCGAAATTGCTCATTCTCATCACGAATGGTGGAATGGTAGCGGTTATCCCCAGGGATTAGAAGGTGAAAAAATTCCACTGGCTGGAAGGATAGTTGCTTTAGCCGATGTTTATGATGCCTTGATGTCTGACCGCTGCTATCGAAAAGCCTTTTCTTACGATAAAACTCGGGCTTTAATCGAAAATGAAAAAGGAACGCATTTTGATCCTGATATTGTCGATGCCTTTTTTGTCCTTGAAAAAGATTTTTTGTCAATTCAACAACATTTTAAAGATGAAGAAAGTCAATTATCAACAAAATTTGACTTCTATCAATAAGATGATAGTTGGTTAAGATTACAATATTGACAACTTGATTCGAATGGAGAATATTGTAATTGGTATCTCAATTACAGATATTTTGAGTAAGAAGGAGTTAGAATTTATTCTATATGATAATAACAAGGAGTTTTAGAATATATATTAACCGAGTAGTTAAGTGGCTATTTTGCTCGGGATTAAGTGAAAAATAATCAAAGGAGAAATAAATTATGAATATTCTTATTGTTGAAGATGATACAGTTACTCGATCAATGTTGTCAGATTTTGTCAAAACAATGAATCTGAATCCATTAACAGCTCAAGATGGTATGGAAGGACTGGAAGCATTCAAAAAATATAATCCACCCATAGTCATTACAGATATTCGTATGCCTAAGATGGGAGGATTGGACCTTGTAACAGCTATCAAAAATCAAAATCCAGGAACTTACTTAACTGTAATTACAGCTTACGACAATCCTGAATATACAATTGAAGCATTCAAAAGAGGAGCCTCATCATTTCTTACGAAACCCTTTCGAGTATTAGAATTGTATTCCATAATTCAGAAACAATCCTATCTGTTTTCCGAAAGCGCCACAAAAATATCCATTCAGCATCTCGTTCAGCAAAAAAATGTTAAATTGCAAATGAAAAGTACTCTATTATATATGCAATCAATATTAGATCATTTAATTAAAGAATGTCAGAGTTATATTGATCCCAAGGATGTTTACAAAATTCGAAAAGCCCTTATGGAAATGATTACCAATGCGATTGAACATGGGAATCTCGAAATAACCGAAGAAGAAAAAAGCCAGGGGATACAAAAACAAAATTATAATGATGTATTAATGAATCGTTTAAAATCTGAACCGTACTCTTTGAGACATGTAGAAATTGAGTTTTACTATCAACCTGGGTTTTTACAATGGATTATCAGCGATCAGGGAAAAGGATTCAATTACGATGAGTATTTACAACCTTTGAAGAAAAATCAGTTACCGAATGTCAAAGGAGAAGGAATCATTACTTCATTCTTCCAGGTAGATAATTTATATTATGAAGATGAAGGACGACGAGTAATAATCGAGAAAACCGTAAAATAGCAAGACTAAGACAAACTGGCGGAGAGGGAGGGATTCGAACCCTCGGTGCAGTTCCCCACACACACGCTCTCCAGGCGTGCTCCTTCGACCACTCGGACACCTCTCCTTTTTTAGCTCATAATTTACACTGATTAATGTCTTTCTTTATAAACTTTTCAAGTTTTTTCTTTTTCTTAAAACTATTATTGTCATCAATGGTAATATCTAAACAATATTTTTTATCATAACATAAGCATTAAGGTTTTTCTTATAATAATTTAGTATTCTATCGTGAATTTTGTAACCAAGCTTTTGATATAATTTAATAGCAGAATAATTATTTTCTGCAACATAGAGAAAGATAAATTTGACATTAACCTTTATCAATTCTTCTTCAGTCAACTTCATCAGTTTTTCACCATAACCTCTTCTCTGATAATCAGGATGTACATCAATCGTGATAATATGAGCTCGGGATTGCTTATAACTTGCTATGATAAATGCCACAATTTTATTTTCTACCTCTATAACATAACTGAGAACATTTGATCTTTTCAAATAATATGCAAATACATATTTGGGAAACGCAATATCCTTATCAAAGCAAAGCTGATCAAGTTCAAAAAACTCATCAAGATCACTTTTAATAGCTTTTCTTAATATAAAATTTTTATCTTCCATATAACATGATGATAGATGTTGTGAATGAATAAAATGAGTAAAACAATCTTTTAGAGATTTTTCCCAAACATTTTCCCCGGGAACTGTCTTATTAAATTTTTCATTTCCAAATTCAATAAAACATTCGATAATTCGCCCATACTGAAATCCGACTGATCTAAAATCTGATCAAAATAAAGAACTTCGTTCCTCAATATATCCATAATAACTTTTTCATTTTCACTTAAGGATTCAATAGCTTTTGATGTCTCCTTTTCTTTTTCCTCAATAATCAATCCTTTTAACAGAAATCTAAGATCGTCTACAATATCATCAGCACTTTGAATTAATTTGGCTCCTCTCTGAATCAATTTATTCACTCCCCTACTATTCTCCCTATTGATGTCACCAGGAACAGCATAGACAGCTCTTCCCAAATCGACAGAATAGTCTGCTGTTATCAAAGCACCACTTTTTTCTGAAGCTTCTATGACTAACGTACCCAATGCCAATCCACTTATTGTTCTATTTCTAACAGGGAAATTATCCTTTAACGGTTTTGTAGACATCGGAAATTCCGAAATAACCGCCCCACTCTTCGTTATCCTCTCCATTAATCCTTTATGGCTTGCTGGATAACTCATAGAAAGCCCATTTCCCAATACTGCAATAGTCCGCTTATCCTTTCTCAGTGCGGAAATGTGGGCAATTGAATCGATTCCCTGCGCCATACCACTGACTATTGTTAAACCGTATTCTGCAAGTCTCCCTGCTATTTCATCACATACCATTTTACCGTATTGAGAGTTCCTTCTCGAACCAATAACAGCAATTGCATACTTGTCTTCTGGTATTAAATTTCCTTTAACATAAATCAATGCTGGAGGATACGGAATACTTTTCAGATTTTCAGGATATTCATCATCTTTATAAGTGAAAACACTAATATTATGTTTCTCAATTAATCTTAATTCCTCCGATATATCGATCTTATCCTTATTATCGATGATACTAATCGCTAATTCCTGACCAAATCTCTCGATATTAATAATATCATCAAAACCTGCATCAAAAACGGCTTCAGGCGAACCAAAGTGCTCTACCAATTGCGTTAAGCGTGCTTTACCGATGTTGGGAATTAAACTTAATTTTAACCATAATTCGATGTTTTGAGTTGACATAACCTATGACCGATTTGTTAAAAATTCGCAGATTTGCCTTGATAGGATTTTAGATAGAAGATTCAAAAGTGATTCCACCTATTATCCCCTTTTAAATAAATGTACTGGTATAACTTTTGTCTTACTGGTGAATAGCAATACCTTCTTCTCTTACTTCAGCCGATGGACAATTAAAAAGCATCAATAGATTTCCTCTGACCAAAAAATCCATATTATTATATTGTTCGGGAGTAATAGATATATCCGCTGAATTCAATTTCACATCCGGATCAAAGAGGAAATAAATCATCTGTATATCTTTTCCCTTATACTTCCACATACCCTCTCTGACATCCATTAATTTATCTGCCCCAACATCTATTCCTGTCACCCAGCTTGTTAAATGATCATAATAGCGTGACTCTTGTGGATCTTTTATAGTGCCAGGAATAGGATAAAAATCCTTTCCCGTTTTTTCTTGATATCTATCTCGTCTTTTATGATTAAAAAATATCTGGTCTATATCGACAAATGCCCTATTGTGATTAAATCTTCTCATAATCCAATCATATCCAAAATAAATATCCTTATAAAGTCCAAATTTTTTCAGTTTATCAGGTCTTATAACACCACTTGCCTTAATCCCATATATAGCTCCCACAACAACGATTGCTATAACAACCATTTTAGTATAGCGGTTAGTTATAAAATTTGTTACTGATGCAAAGGCATTACTGCCTGCTTTAGAAAGAGCTCTTTGAGTTGCAGTCGTCTCTGCAAGTTCAACCTTTTTATCTTCCAGTACACCGACTGTTTCATTAAGAAGTAAAAATGCCTCGTGCCATTCTATCTCCATCTTTTTTATCTCAGCGGTGCTTAACTTATTGAGATGTTTTAGGGTAATTGATGTCATAACAATAGACATTATAGCCTGCCCAATATACTTATCATGAGCCAGTACTTCCATAAATGTCTCGTGTAACATCGCAATTCTACTCTTTATGGCTAAAAACTGTTTTTCTTTCTCCAGTGTAATATTGCTACCTTTAACTCCTATCGCAAGAAAATCATGGAACTGTCTCCATTTAGCCATAAGCTCTTTGATATCACTAATCTGACTCTCTAATTTAGGATCAATCATTATATACTATCCTTTTTTACTCTTCTATAATAAATCAGATAATTTTTGATAACAAAAATTACAAATAGTCAATAAAAAGAGTAATCTTTTAAACAAAGATTATTCTATACACTTAGTAGGGATTAAACTTAAAAACAACTAATTAAGGATAGGTCATTACCTACCCTTAATAATATTAAAACAATTAACTGGGGATATGCATTATTATTTATTGAATAGCTTGAACCATCTTAAACATCGGTAGAAACATAGAAATTACTATAAAACCAACTATGAAACCAAGAAAAACAATCAAAAGAGGCTCAATCAGAGATGTAAGGCCAGCAACAGCAGCATCAACTTGATCTTCATAAAAATCAGCAATCTTTGATAACATAGATTCCAAAGCACCTGTTCTTTCTCCAACATCTATCATTCTTGTAACCATTGGTGGAAATACATCTGATTCGGCAAGAGGTTTAGCAAGACTTTCACCTCCCTGAATGCTAAACTTTGTTTTATAAACCGCCTCTTCAATAACTACATTTCCAGCCGTCTTGGCAACAATATCAAGGGCTGTTAATATATTCACACCACACCTTATTAAAGTACTTAATGTTCTCGTAAACTTTGCAATAGCTACTTTTCTCAACAATGGACCAAAAATAGGAACCTTCAATTTGAAACTATCTATTCTATAACGCCCCATTTTCGTCCTTCCCCAATAATTAATTGCAAGATATAATGCTACTAATACAACAATAACTCTTATATAATAAGTTTGGACAACTTGACTTATAGTAATAACAATCTGAGTCGGTAAAGGCAATTTAATTTCAAAACCAGCAAAGATATCCTGGAAAACCGGAACCACTTTAATAAGTAAGAACACCGTGATCGTTATAGCAATAACAGAGACAGCAGTAGGATACATAAGAGCCGACTTAACTTTTCTTTGGATTGAAAGCAATTTTTCTAAATAACCAGCGATTTGTTCCAATATAGTATCCAAAGCACCACTCGCCTCACCTGCTCGTACCATACTAATAAAGAACTGATCAAACGCCTTTGGGTGTTTAGCCAAAGCATCCGTAAGGTTTGTGCCACCCTGAACATCTTTTTCAACAGCAAAGATAACATCTTTAAGCGCTTTCTTTTCCACCTGTTCTCCAAGAATATTCAATCCTTCAAGGATTGGTAATCCTGCTTTCACCATAGTCGCTAACTGTCTGCTGAAAATAACCATATCATCGAGTCTAATCCGACCAGCCTTAGCTTTTTGTCTGCGCCTTGTTGGCGAACTTATATGCCCTGCTTTAACTGAGGTTGGTGTCAATCCCTGTTCCCTAAGAGTTTTAACAGCCGACTGCTCATTTAAAGCATCTAATGTTCCTGTAATTGTTTTACCCTGAGGATTTCTCGCAACATAGGAAAATAAAGCCATAGACTTTTCTCCTTACCTAAATATTATCGGATGCAGTAATTGTCAATACTTCATCAATAGTAGTTACACCTTGCACAACTTTTTGTACTCCAGCCGCTCTTAATGATCTCATACTATTATCAATGGCAAAATGCTTCAACTCGACATTACTTGCTCCTTTAAGTATCAAATCCCTCATTTCATCAGTAACTATCATTACTTCATATAACGCAACCCGACCTTTATAACCCGTTCCATTACATTTTTCACAACCTTTAACCTTTTGAAATTTATATTGTCTATCTTCATTTAGTCCAAGTGATTGTAAAACTTCGCGATTGGGCTTATATTCTTCCTTACATTTATCACATACTTTTCTAACAAGTCTTTGTGCTACTACCATCAATAATGATGCGGTAACCAGGTAGCTTTCAACACCCATATTTGTAAGACGATTGATAGTACTTGGCGCATCATTCGTATGAAGAGTGCTTAAAACAAGGTGACCTGTTAAAGCAGCTCTTACTGCTATTTCTGCAGTTTCCAAATCACGAATCTCACCAACCATTATTATGTCTGGGTCCTGTCTTAAAAATGACCTTAAACCATCTGCAAAAGTCAATCCTATTTCAGGTTTAACTTGAACCTGGTTGATACCTCTTAGCTGGTATTCGACAGGATCTTCTATGGTATTGATGTTTTTTCTCGGATCATTAATGGTTGATAAGGCGGAGTAAAGCGTAGTTGATTTTCCACTTCCGGTAGGACCAGTTATTAGAATTATACCATAAGGTTTTCTGATAAATACCTCAAATTTTCTCAAATCTTCTTCATCAAAACCAAGGTCTGTCAAATCCAACATCAAAGCGCCCTGGTCAAGAATACGCATACACACCTTTTCACCAAATACAGTTGGTATAATAGATACCCTGAAATCAATATTTCTGTTATCTTTTCTTATTTTGAATCTTCCATCCTGTGGTAATCTTCTCTCAGCGATATTTAACTGAGATAATATTTTTATCCTTGAAACAATGGCATTTTGCATCTTTTTTGGGGGGGTAGACATCTCTCGAAGAACACCATCAACTCTATAACGAACTCTTAAAGATTTTTCATAAGGCTCAATGTGAATATCACTTGCTCTCAACCTTAAGGCTTCTTCCACCAATAAATTAACAAGTTGAATAACAGGAGCATCATTAGGGCTTGTCTCCAGGTCTAATCCATCATCAATTTCTTCATCAGTGGCTTGTATTATCTCTAAATCCTGCTTGGTTATCTCCTTTATCATCTCATCCATATTGTTTTCATTGCCATAATACTTGTTTATCGCTTCTTCTATATCCGATTCGAAACTAATAACAGGAAGAATGTTACATTTTGTAACAAGTTTAAGTTCATCTAAAAGATAGACATTCGATGGATCAGCTAAAGCCACAGTTAAAGTCTTACCTGTTTTATCGACGGGTACAATCTTATACTTTTTTACGATTTCTTCTGGAATTGATTTAAGAATCTCCGTATCAATTTCATAATGGGATAGAGTGATAAAAGGAACATTAAGTTGTTTACCCAATGCTGCTGCTAATTCCCATTCAGTCGCATATTCCATATCAACAAGAATACTGCCTAAACTTGTCCCCGTTTCCTCCTGATGTTTTAAAGCCTCTTCGAGTTGATTTCTCGTAATAACATTATCCGTTACAAGCATTTCACCAAGTGTTTTTTCTCGTGTTGTTACCATAATAGAACCAATTCTCTTTAAAAAATATTTCAATCAATAATAATACGAATTAAACTAAAATTTTGTCAATAGGTTTTTACTTTGTAGCTCTAATCTGACCTGTACCAAATACAATATATTTTTGAGTCGTTAACTCTTTCAAACCCATTGGTCCTCTTGCATGCAATTTATCAGTACTGATTCCTATCTCACATCCCATACCGAATTCACCGCCATCACTAAAGCGAGTTGACGCATTTACTATCACGCAAGAAGAATCAACTTCTCTTAAAAATTTCATAGCTGAAGAATAATTTTCTGTCACAATACCATCCGTATGATTAGAGCCATATTTCATTATATGTGCAATTGCCTCATCTATTGTATCGACAACTTTAACAGCAAGGATTAAATCTAAATACTCCTTATGCCAATCTTCTTCAGAAGCCTTAAATATAGTATCATCAATTCCAATTGTTTCCTCACATCCTCTAATTTCGACATTTTTTTCCTTAAGTTTAGGGAATAGACTCCTTAAATACTTATCGGCAATATTTTTATGAACTAAAACAGTTTCAACAGCATTACAAACGCCTGGTCTTTGAGTCTTAGCATTCACAACAATCGCTTCAGCCATCTGCAAATCAGCCTCTTTATCGACATATATATGACAATTGCCATCATAATGTTTAATGACTGGAATTCTGGCAAATTCGACCACTGTTTTTATCAGACTTTTCCCACCTCTTGGAATTACAAGATCGATATATTTATCCTGAACAAGTAATTCCTTAACAGCTTCTCTATCTGTTGTTGAAATCAACTGAACACAATTTTCTGGCAATCCTGATTTCTTACCAACTTCCTGCATTATCGAAGCCAGAATCTTATTACTATTGATGGCTTCTGAACCACCTCTTAAAATAACAGCATTACCAGATTTTACACATAAAGAAGCTGCATCAATGGTTACATTTGGTCTTGATTCATAAATTATACAAACGACACCAATCGGTGTTCTCATCTTACCAACACGAATTCCACTTGGTCTGACAATAACATCAGAAATCTCCCCAACTGGATCAGGCAAGGCTATAACTTCTCTCAACACATTAGCCATTTTACTAATTGCCTTCTCATCGATTTTCAATCTATCTATCATTGCTGAACTTAATTTTTTTTCAACACCATAGGCGGTATCTTTAGAATTCTCTTTTATTATTGCACCACTTCTCTTCACCAACTCATCTGCTATATTCATTAAGGCATTGTTTTTGGTGGCTGTATCAATACGAGTTAACTCAAAGGATGCAACCTTTGCTTTTTTCCCTATATTTTTAATATAATTCTTCAAATCCATAATTCCATCTCCAAACCTATCTTGGCTTTAATAAATCCTTAAGTTTCCCAATAACATTATAAGTATTTTTTTGTCAAACTCAAAAATTTAATGTCAAAATGACTGCCTAAAAACCTAATCGTATCTACATAGAAAAATAGCTTGACAAATAAAATCGTCAGTTGATAAGCAACCATACGCTAAAATAAAAAGTCTTGAAATTATAAAGAATTTTGACTTAAGATTTAAGAAGAATTTTTAGATTAAGAAATTAAAAAATCAAATAAATCCATTAACAACGCACAAACAATAAAATAAATATTCCCCTGTAGCTCAATCGGTAGAGCATCCGGCTGTTAACCGGAGTGTTGTAGGTTCGAGTCCTACCGGGGGAGCCAATCCCTCTATTTTCCGAACTTAACGGAAGTAATCCACAACTTGAACCTTTCCAGGGAATTTGTTGCAGATTCATTTCTACGACAGCTCTTGAATGCGAGTGCTCTCTAAATCTTTGATAGAATAGCCCAAATCCTCGTAAATCCCAATCAGAAGCCAATTCTCTTCTTTTTGAATTTGGGTATAATGTTTACAGATTTCCTTTTGACTTTCTAATGAACTAAACTTTTTATTAGCTTGTTTATCCGTGGAAACTTTAGTATATATGGCGCATCGCATTAAAATCACTTCTCTAAAAGAAATGTGAAGAAAATAGTATAATATAAAATAAAGAGCTTACAAGAAAAAATTCCCAGAACTTTTTATTCAACAAAACATTATTAGAAGAATCTTTTTAATCGTTAATCTTCATAGCAATATCATAAGAAAAAAATAAATCTTTTTTGATCGAATAAATATTAATCATAACTGTAAATGACAATAAAATCCTATGAATGATAAAAATTAGCAGATGGATGATAAGGATGTTTTCCATAATAAGTATGTATATCTGAACCGCATACACCACAATTTTGTACTTTTAATA
>CAZYWQ010000034.1:0-1931 GCA_964651675.1 uncultured Candidatus Sumerlaeota bacterium
ATCTGAAGATAACACCGACCGAAAATGGAGCAGAAATTTTTTCGAAAGGTACTATTGTAAGGAATGGAGCATCTTATAGTGGAACAGTGAGTGCAAGACTTGAGGGAGAAGATAATTCTATTTTGGTGAAAGATTATAAGTGGACAAATGAAGATGGGAAATAAGTTTTACATAAAAGGATTTACATTAATTGAGTTATTGTTTGTGATAGCAGTAATAAGTGTCCTTGCTGCGATAGCTGTGCCGAATTTTCTCGAAGCGCAAGTTAGGGCGAAGGTAACGCGTGCCTATACTGATATGGGAATGATTTCTACAGCGCTTGAAGCTTATAAAGTTGATAACGGGCATTTCCCACTTATTTCCAAGCCAATTGATGGATACGAATTAAATGGTTTATTAGATAGGCAAATTAGGGCTTATCAAAAATATGAATATGTATCGGAAATGACAGGTAGAAAATGTGATTTTTTATTTTTAAGTGAGGAACTGAATAAATCTATAGATATATCTGAAGAGTATTTAAGGGGAAAATTAGCCGAGAAAAATTTTTGTTTTTCTCCCTCATCTGAAGAAGGATTATTTGCGCTCACAACACCTGTTGTATATATGTCGAATGAAATTGTAAAAGAGATTTTTTTGACTTCTAAGTCAGGGAGTCACCGATATATCGAATTGCTTCAGGGTGATCCTATGTCGAGATATTACAAGTATATTAATCTGCTTCAGGTTAATCCTCAAGGATATGATATTGCAGATGTGGGTAATAACATTCCTTATGTTGTGTTTTCTACTGGACCGGATTATACTTTTTCCCCTTTTCCGTTTCCGCCGATAGAGCCTGTTGCTCCCTATGATTCTACAAACGGAACGACTTCATTCGGCACATTGTACCAATGGGGTAAATAGGGAATACCTACTATATTTTGAGATGTGCTTTTGTTATCAATCGAGTAAATCAGGAGAAGCCGCCCTTAGTCATAAAATAACCAGTTTTTGCTACTTGTTTCGGATAGCTGTTGAAGTTGTGCAAGCACTTCTTCGTATATTTTATTATGTCCTTCAGTATTGGGATGTATGTCAAAATTGAAAATCATTGGTCTGGCGACATAGTCAGGCGAATAATGAATACTTCCTCCGAGATCAATACCATAGCAATGATAGAAAAAATCGTCGTAGATATCAACCAAGTAGCATCCGTTGTAGTAGGCTACCTGACTAATAATCGAATTCCCAATTACCGTACCTTCCGAAACGATTCTGAATAGTTGCAAATCGGAAGGAAGATTTTCGCTTTCTCCATCAAAAAGGTCGTAATATGTAATGAGAATAATGTCGGGTTCGGGAATGTTGGTTTGCAGAGTGTTAATGATAAATATTAGATTGTATGTATATTCGTCAATCTCATCTTGTGAGAGTTGACCGTCGAGACAGTAGTCCCATAAGAAATCATTGCCGCCAATAAGTACCGCAACAATATCAGGATGATGGTCTAAAACAGTTTGAAGATAACCAGAACTTATATTAGCCCATTGATTAGCAGTGGAACCAGAAATGGCGCTATTGTACTTTGTTATATCCGGGAATAAGTCATCGATGATGATATCTTTCGGGAGAGCTCCTTCTCCAAAAAGCATATGAACCCAGCCATACATTAATCCACGATGTAAATTTTTTTAAACTGTCAACAAGAATAATAGTTCAAGATAGTATTAATATAAGAAATATATATTTACAAATGTATCTTTTCTCTCAAACTCCAGATCTGCAACCAACACAAGATGGTCAGATGCGTCGATAGAGTCTTGTGATAGAAGTCCATAAGTATCAAGAACATCTGTTGGCACATCGGGTGTATAGAGTGTGAAGTTTCTTTTCAGAGTGGCAACATCATCGCTGAAAAGTATATAATCAAGTTTTCCAGGTGCGAAAGA
>CAZYWQ010000034.1:1941-12448 GCA_964651675.1 uncultured Candidatus Sumerlaeota bacterium
TCTCTTCGCCAGGTGTATGTTAAAAGATTGTGTGAATGCCTTAATGGAATACTTATTAAAGATCCGTTATCGCGACCAGGAGAAAAATCAGGTCCCCAGGTCAAATTATCGATTATATCACCATCTTTTAAGGTGTATAGTTGTCGTACATAACCGACCATATTGAAATCACCTAACATAACCACAGCATCTTCTGGATTGATTGTAAAGGGACCAATACCATCAAGAAAATCACGCCAGGTGGCTGAGATATGGTCGTGTTCCCAATCACGACCATCGTTATTGTCGCAGCAGGGAGTATGCGCATTAAATAAAACAAGATTATGCGATGAACGATTCTCAGGCAAATCTATAAGTGTAACGAGATTGCTATCCACTGATGATTGATCGATAATTTGCCATCGGCTAATGGTTACATTGTCGTCGACTTGAGCCGCATTCCATTCTTCTCCTGGACCTGTTGGAAGGGTCGATTGGATAAAATCTTTTGCCTGAGTAGCTGTCCAATCCCGCAATTCCTGGAAATTAATAATGTCAGGCTCAAACGCCAGAAGATAGCGTGTATAGGGATCGGGATTAGTGACTACTGTTGAGTACTCGACATTATGACAGATAATTCGGATGTCTTTCGAGTCTATTCGATCAAAGGAGATTGGTTCAACCGGATCTGTAGGCTGTGTGGAAATGGTATATGAAATATATCCACTGTCAGGAATTCGGTCTGAACCCGAGCTTTCTGATAGGAAAAGTTTGATAGTTGATGAAGTGATGATTGGAATGGTTGAGGAGAACCCGGGATGGATTTCGTAAGGGATTAAAAATTCAAATAGTTCGGATGAATGAGTAGGACCGAAAATTAAACCAACTTCATTTAAGCTTAGTGAGATTGATGATCCGTTGTAATATGTTGCTGATCTGTTTCCAAACCTGATTACCAAATCGGCTCCTATTCCTGAGATATTTAATCCTGTTGCACTTGAATCGTCTCCGTCAATATATAAGCAAATGTTATTCCCTATAGGATCACCAATAGAATTTTGGAGTATAGTTTCCCCTTCTATTTCAAGGAGGAGGTAAAGTGCTTGATCGTCATTTGCTATCCATAGATTTCCGAAATCGATATTTCCTGCTGATACATCTCCCGAAGGATCGGTAATTGTGGGTTCAATTGCACTCCACTCCTGATTGTTCCCATCGATAGTTACGGCTAATGATGTTCCGGAATGCACTGAATTGTGCATTATGAGAGCGATGAAGATTAGCGAAATAAAAGATGCACCAAGAATTTTTCTAAAATTGAGTTTCATATTAAAGGCTTTTAATTTGTTATTTTTGATTTATGTTCATTAATGTTTATAATATCAGAACATAATAAAAAACTATTGTTCAAGGGGAAAAGTTCAATTGTCATAAGCAAAGATTTTGCGTTTAGGTATTTATGAAATAATTAGAATTTTAACAAAAATAATTTGTAACATTCTTAAGATTAATTGTGTCTTAATTATTGACAATATTTCATATTTTCATTAGAGTTTTTTTGCAAAGTTGGGATTATTAAGGGGGCACAATATGAAACTCACCAATGTTAATATTAAAAGATTAAGAAATCGGACAATTTTTATTTTTGCTTTATCATTTATTATGTTTTTAGTTACTTTGGATATGTTTTCTCAAGTAGTAGAGCAATGGATCGCAAGATATAATGGACCAGGAAATAGTTCTGATAAATCCTATGCTTTAGCTATAGATAGTGCAGGGAATGTGTATATCGCAGGAGATAGCATTGGTTCAGGAACTAAACATGATTATACGACAATAAAATATAATAGTACGGGAGTAGAGCAATGGGTGAGGAGGTATAATGGTCCCGGGAATGATGAAGACTTTTGTTGTGCTATGGTAATAGATAGCTCAGGTAATGTGTATGTGACAGGGTGTAACACGGGTTTGGAGACTCGCTATGATTATACAACCATAAAATATGATAACGCCGGAGTAGAGCAATGGGTAGCAAGATATGATTCTCCCGGAAATGGTAGTGATTGGGCAATGGCTATAGAAGTAGATAGTGTGGGGAATGTTTATGTCACTGGATTTAGTCTTATATCTGGAGTAAATAGTGATTATGCGACGATAAAATATAATAGCGCAGGTGTGGAGCAGTGGGTAACCAGATATAATGGTCCCGGAAATAGTACTGATTGGGCATGGGATATAGCAGTAGATAGTGTGGGGAGTGTTTATGTTACAGGATATAGTGTTGGTTCAGGAACTGATTTTGATTATGCGACGATCAAGTATAATAGCGGAGGCGTGGAGCAGTGGGTAGCAAGGTATAATGGTCCTGGGAACGATTACGATGAGCCGAGAGCTATAGGCTTGGATAGTATGGGGAATGTCTATGTTACTGGAGGTAGCACGGGTTCGGGAAATAAATGGGATTATGCAACGATTAAATATAATAATGTGGGAGTGGAGCAATGGGTGGCAAGATATAATGGACCAGGGGATGACAGTGACTTTGCATGTGCCTTAACGATAGATGATTCAGACAATGTATATATTACAGGAGGTAGTGGGGGATCGGGAACTTTAAGTGATTATGCAACCGTTAAGTATAACAATGAAGGTGTTGAGCAGTGGGTAACGAGATAAATGGACCAGGAAATGGTATAGATGCTGCATATGCAATCTCATTGGATGATTCAGGGAATGTCTATGTTACTGGAGGTAGCGATAGTTCAGAAACTTTAACAGATTATGCGACGATTAAGTATAATAATTCGGGAATAGAGCAGTGGGTGGCAAGATATAATGGACCAAGGAATGAGCTTGATTTTGCACAGGATATAACTACCGATAATTTAGGGAATGTTTATATCACCGGATATAGCGAGGGTTCTGGAAACAATTATGATTATACAACGATTAAATATGCCCAACCTGCAGATCAAAGAAATTCAGAAATAGTTAGTATCGATATTCCTTCTGATATGATTGCTAATCAAACTTATCAAGGTTATATTGATGTCAAAAATACTGGCTGGGAAATATGGACATCGGAGGGTTCAAATCCTTTTCGTTTAGGGGCTGAAGGGGATTCGGATGAATTAACTAATGTTACCCAGTGGAGAATTGATTTAGATCCTGGTGAAGAAATAGCTTATGGAGAAACAAAAAGATTTTATATTACTTTTACACCCCACTTTGAGGATATACAAAACAGTCCTATAACTACTGAATGGAGAATGTTAAAAGAATATGTAGAATGGTTTGGTGAAACAGCATCTCAAATAGTAACTGTTGTACCTGCTAACGATACTGATTATATTAGTGATAGTATACCTGATATAGTTTTTGTAGGAGAGGAGAATCAACTTTCGATAGAGTTTAAAAATGTTGGTGTTTATACTTGGACATCAACAGAAATGTATAGACTGGGTATAAGTGGTGATATAACTCAGTTGGGTTGTCCTGGAAGAGTTGAATTATCTGGTGATATATCACCGATGGATTCGGCGACTTTCAACTTCACAATCGTACCAACTCGTTTGGGGACTTTTAATATATCACTAAGAATGCTTAAAGAGTATGTGGAATGGTTTGGAGATGAGGTCGATAGGGAGATTAAGGTTGTTGATCGAACAGGAGTAAATAGTTGTATCTTTGAGCTGTATGAGTAACAATTTGGCAACACATTTTTGATCTAATCCTTCAATTCTTAAAATCTCACCAGTATATTATAAAGTTGAGCCTTTATCTTGACATTATTTGGTGATGTAGTGATTATTAAATAAGATAGGATTTAAATGGAAGTTGGATTTCATTATGTAGATAGATAAAGCCGATTAATTTGTTGTTAAATCTTTTTGGAGAGTAAAATGAGAGAGATTTATTTTTTTAGGATGAATTTCAGTGCGTATTTATTTATATTATTAGTGATTGCTTTGATTTTTTCTCAATCATTGCTGTTTTGTCAATGGACGGAACTGATTTCTCCGAATGAAGAATTTACAGGAATTTTCGGAGTTTCTGTTTCGGGAGTTCCGGACGTAAATGGCGATGGAGTTGGGGATGTGATAGTAGGGGCTCCTCATGAGAATCCGGGAATTATCACGATGGATGATGGTCGGGCTTATATTTTTGATGGAGCAACAGGTAATGTAATATGGACACTTGCCTCACCCAATTGGGAACTGGATGGTAATTTCGGGATTTCTGTTTCTGGAATATCGGATGTCAATGGTGATGGCAGAGGCGATGTAGTTGTCGGAGCCTGGCGTGAAGATCCACTGCCCAGTCCCGTGGATGCAGGCAGAGCCTATATTTTTGATGGTGCTACAGGCGTTAAGCTTTTTGAGCTTGCTTCTCCAAATGATGATAATGATGGACGGTTTGGAGTTTCTGTTTCGGGAGTTCCAGATGTCAGTGGTGATGGGAAAGAAGATGTGGTAATAGGAGCTCACTGGGAAGATCCTGGAGAAGTCTCGGGTAATTATGGAAGAGCTTATATCTTCAATGGTGCAACTGGTGTTTTAATACACGAGTTATCTTCGCCAAATGCACAAACTGATGGTTATTTTGGCTATTCTGTTTCGGGAGTTCCTGATACTAATGGCAATTTTCGAGGTGATGTGGTAATAGGTGCTTATAATGAGGATGTTGGTGGCAAGGCGTATATATTTGATGGCTCAACAGGTAATTGGCTTCAGACTCTTGTATCGCCTAATGAAGAGACAGATGGCAAGTTTGGATATTCTGTTTCTGGAATATCGGATGTGAATGGTGATGGTAGAGGTGATGTGGTCGTGGGTGCTTATTTAGAAGATCCTGATTCAAGTCCTGAAGATGCTGGTCGTGCCTATATATTTGATGGAGTAACAGGAGTTATGCTTCAAGAACTTATTTCGCCAAACGAAGAGCCATACGGACGCTTTGGATATTCTGTGGCAGGGATTGTGGATACAAGTGGTGGAGGAGCTGGATATGTAATTGTTGGTGCACCTTATGAGGTGCCCGAGATACCTCTTGATAGAGCGGGACGCACCTATGTTTTTGATGGATTTTCCGGAACCGCTGTTCGGATGATTGTTTCACCTAATAAGGAAATAAATGGAAATTTTGGTTGTTCTGTTTCCGGAATTCCGGAGACAAGTATAACAGGAGTTAGTACGGTTGTTATTGGTGCTTTTCAGGAAGATCCCGGGACAAGTCCTGATGATGCAGGTCGTGCTTATGTGGGCATTCCACAAATTTATGTGTCGGATAATATCTGGATGAGGTATTAATAGTTACGATTATGGAAATGAATCTCAGCGAAAGATTAGAGAGTGCAATAAAAAACAATAATTATCAGGATGCAATTCTTGCTATTCGAGAATTTGTAGCGAGTTCTGATTTGCCTTTAGGTGAACAGGGAAATCAGATAGGAACGGCTTTGTTGGATTTGCATAATAATTTTTATGTCTTACCAGTCCATTATATTTATAAAAATATGTCTGATGTTCTGGAATCAGATGCAAAAACCAGTCTTGATGGTGTTTTAAAGAAACACATAGATGCAACAGTTGAATGGCATACGAGACTGAAGTCTCTTTCAAGAGAAAGATATGGAAGAACGGTTTGCGATTACATTCGTGCAGGCAAGAGTTCACAGGCTTTCGATGCAATCCTCAAGATGTTCTCACCGACTAATGAAGAAGCTAACAAAACAACAGCAAATTTTTTAGGAACGATTTTGGGCAGGATGATAAATGATTTACCTACCGTTGATAGACTTATAAAGCACCTGAGTTCTTATGTTGGTAAAAATGGAATTACAAAAGATGTTATTAGTATTATTTCTGCTTCAAAGGAATCAAAAATAAAAGCCATTTATAAAACCGGACTCGAAGTCGGCGATACAGAATTAACTCGTGAGATAAATCAATTAACTGTGCAACTCGCAGGTTATTTACCGATAAAGAGAAGCACTTCAAAATTAACAGATGAAGATTACGATAAATTTCGTTTGCCTGTGATGGCAATTTTCAAGGCAGTCATTTCGGAGAAAAGTGATGAGCTTTTATACGATGCAATCGAACTACTCAAAGAATTCACTCCGAAGGAACATTCAGCAACGAGCAAATTAGCCCATATTGAACAAAGGTTATATAATACACTTGCACCCCGTCAAAGGCGGGTTGTTATGAGTGTATTTGAGGAAATAGGATGCAATCGCAAGGTGTCGGATTTGATGTTATCTTATGCCGAAAAGAATAAGCATAATGATATTGCTGAATCGGCAGTACAGATTATCGGGATGATGAGGAATCCAGTATCCGTACCATTTATCGTTAAATTACTGGATGATAAAAAGGTGCAGGTGTCTTATAATTATCTGATTATGGCGTTGGGAACTATTGCCGATGTGTCTTCGATTAATACACTTTTGGATGAGCTTAAAAAAGTTTTTAAAAAGAAGTATGTCGATCCTGAGAAAAAAGAGATTGGTATAAAAATTTTAAATTCTATGGGTAGAGTTTTTTTGTTAAATCCTAAAATGGATTATGCATTAAGAAATGATGTTATTAAAAAAGTTTTATCCATTAGCCCTGATGATACCGAAGTGAATATGGCTATAGGTGGGAATCTTTTCATATATAATCCCAAAGAGATATCGGCGGAACTAATGCAGGAAGGAGTAAACAGATTAATCAAGGCGTTATGGTCGCAAGATCCGAGAGCAACCTGGTCATCGATGTTGGATGAAGATGACAAACCGGTTAATTTTAGACAAAAAACAGTTGATACATTGTTAAAGATAAAGGATGTGGCAGAGATCTATATTCAGGAAGCACTTGAGCACTATCTTGGCAGACCTTGTGGTGCGTACATTTCTATTGCTGAGGTGCTTGGACAAATAAGAAGCGAGAGATTTTTGAAAATCTTAGAAAGGATGCTTCTCGAAACTTTGGCAGTGGATAAATTGGCGCCTACAACTTATGGTGTGGAAAAAATTTGGGATTCCAGACAGGGTGTAGAGCGTGATTTAACTGTGGAAGATATCGAAACAGAGATTGTCGATGCTCTCGGAAAAATCGGAACCGAAATGGCGTGTGGAATACTTGCAAGATTTCATAAACAGGTGAAAAGTGGCGAAGTTAAATCGATTAGCGAAAGAACAGCTAAGGTGCTCTTTGATGTGCAGAAAAAGGGTCTTTTAAAAGAGGAAGAACCGAAGAAAGCTGATAAAGAAAAAGAGATGGTTGCGGTTGATGAAGGTATACATAAATTGCCTGTAAGCGAACTGATAAAAGTTGCCAAAGGCCCCCTGCTATTTTCCTCAAAACATATTCCTGAAAGAGTATCGGCAATAGAGGCACTCGGTAATAAGGCAAAACCAGAGGCTATTCAGCCTCTAATAAAGATGTTGAATGAAAACAATATTATTATTCGTACTGCTGTGATAGATGCCCTGAAACAGTATGGTAAAAAGGGAGTTCATAAATATGTAAGAGATGAGGCTTTTGATGAGCTGATAAAAAATCTGGATCTGCGTAATGAGGATACTTGTTCCGGGATTCTTGAGGTTTTCAGAAAGATAGGACTCGATAATGAGATTTTGCTTAATAAGATTGAGCAAGCTCAGTCGATAGGATCGAAGAAGATAAAGAAGGAACTATCAAAACTTTTCAGAAAGATTTCCGAGAATGGAAAGGTAGAATATATTGGAACAGGTGAAATAGCCTCAGGGAAACTTGATGAAAAGAGGGAATATTATTTAGCTTATCAGAAGTGGGTAAAAGACGGGAAACAAGGCACGCCTCCAATAAAACCGAAAGATCTGGATTAATCGGGATTTTCTTCTATTTGTTTCATTATATTGTCAAGATTGAGTTCTTCGGTTGAGACTTCTTCTTCGTGAATATCTTCAGCATCTGATATATTTTCAGATCGCTCTGCCAAATTTTTTAATTTCATAAAGTCTTCGATGGTTAAGAATATCCCTATTATATTTCCGTGATTATCTGAAACAAACTGTTTTTTAATTTTCATATATCCGATCTCCGAAAGATTTATAAAGCTTTTTAGATTTAAATAGATTATTCTATGCTAATGTTTTTCTCGTACTATTTCTTCTCATCGGCAACAAATATATGTGCCTTGAGTAGTGTTGTCATCAGGATATCTGTAATTTTCTACTACTCCAATTCTTCGTTCTTAATACTTTCTACAATTTCATCTGGTGTGTTTGCATTGATTATATTATCATAAAAACCAGGGATTTTCATTAATCGTGCGATCTCACCTAAGGCAGCCACATGTTTACCCGGATTATCTATTGTTGCTACCATCATTATAACAAGATGCACGGGATTCCCATCAAGTGATTCGTAGTCGATACCTTTCTTGGAGATGCCTAAAGATGCGACTAATTCTTTCACGCCTTCTGTTTTGCAGTGTGGAATGGCGATTCCTTTTTCTATGCCTGTACTCATCTGTCTTTCGCGTTTAAGAAGGTCTTCAAGGACTACATCACGGTCTATAATTTTGCCTGTTTTGGTTAGAAGATGGAGCATTTCTTCGAAAAGCTCATCTTTTTCTTCACTCTCAAGACCGACCTTGATACAGGATGGATCTAATATCTCTAAAAGATTCATTTTTTTATCGTGTACCTCCAGAAATAAGAGAAATTCTCTTATCTTTACCAATAAGAGTTCAATCGATTATTAATCAATAGGAAATAGGCTTTCATAAGTCTTCTGACGAATTCAAGCTTTTTTGTTGGATTTTTTTGAATGGGTTTAAAATTGGGAGTGGTTTTAATCCACTCCCAATTTAATGAAGGTTCTGGGACAGAAGGTTTATTAATATGAATCTCTATGCTTATAAAAACTTGTTCAGTTTTCTAAATTTGGTTAATCAATATAATTTGCATTCTTATTTAAACTGTTCAACATATATATCGCCATTTATACCAGATGGACCATGAAAATTGCGAATAGAGAGTGTCGATAAAAAATAATGAAGTTGTTTTTAATTTAATAGATACACTTAGAGCAATTTGTGTCACAAAAAAGTTTTTATATAATTTTCGATTTTATTAGGAGAGTGTTCCTTAATAATTGGTTAGTAAAAGTCTTGAATTGTTTATAATTTGTAGCAAGTCCTTATTTAAGAGTCTTAACCCCAAAATGTAAACTATGTAAAAAGGGGGATAGTGTATAACTATCCCCTCTTTTATCACAAAATCAACTGTCAGAGTGATATGTTATAGTCTTTTATAAAGAATTCGTATAATTGAATTCTGCTGAAATCATATTACTCTTTCCCTTCAATATTTACGGTGAGGCTTTGTTCGTTAACGTATGTGGCAGAGATCTTAATCCAAACTCTCTGATTATCTTGATCTGTTGAGAATGTAACAATCACTGGGTTTTGCGTTGTTGAAACGTCACAGGCTCTTTCTGTTAAGTTGTTACAATCACTGCCAGTATAAAAACCACCATAGCTGTAAGAAGAAGATCCATGGTAAAATGTGGCTTCAAGTGATGTATGTGCATCGGCAATATCCATATAGTACCAGACATCTGGCAGAGGATTACCACAGTTTCCAACTCCCGAGTTGGTTGCGTAAAGTGTAAGTTCTCCACTTACAGTCTCTGGCGGCTCGATCTCAATAGCACCAGAGCAGTCATCATTAGCTTTTTCACAGGTTACATTAAGGCTTTGTTCGGAATCGTATCCAGCAGAGATTTCGATCCAGACTGTTTGATTGTCTTCTACTGTAGTATATGTGCCAACTACTTGGGGAGAAGATGAAGAGTCGCAAGTTTCTTCAGTTAAATTGTTGCAGTCGCTACCCGTATAGAAGCTTATGAAACCGGAAGTATCACCGTGCTCAAAAGTGCCTGTAATTGTTGTACCCTTACTTCTGATATCCATATAGTACCAGACATCAGGACATGAATAACCACACTCAGAACCTTCTGATTCTGTGGCATTAAAAGTAAGCTCACCAGTTACAGTATCACCACATTCGAGCTCAATGGCACCGGAGCACTCATCATTTACTTTTCTACAGGTTACATTAAGGCTTTGTTCTAAATCGTATCCAGCAGAGATTTCGATCCAGACTGTTTGATTGTCTTCTACTGTGGTATATGTGCCAACTACTTGGGGAGAAGATGAAGAGTCGCAAGTTTCTTCAGTTAAATTGTTGCAGTCGCTACCCGTATAGAAGCTTATGAAACCGGAAGTATCACCGTGCTCAAAAGTACCTGTGATCGTTGTGCCCATACTTCTGATATCCATATAGTACCAGACATCAGGATATGTAGAACCACAGTTAAAACCTGCTGACTTAGTGGCGTCGAGAGTAAGCTCACCGCTTATAGTGTCACCACATTCGAGCTCAATGGCATCAGCGCATTCATCATTGACTTTTTCGCAAGTTAGGGAAATTGTTGGTTGCCTTGCGTATTCATGGTTATTGGTAAGCACTAAAAGTGTTACAGGGATACTA
>CAZYWQ010000035.1:0-9462 GCA_964651675.1 uncultured Candidatus Sumerlaeota bacterium
TCTCAGGAATTGGTGAAAAGCGTCAGGAGACTATCATCAAAGCCTGGGCTGAACAAAAACAAATCCGTGATTTGATGATATTTCTTCAAAGCAACAATATATCATCGGTTTATGTTTCGAAGATTTTTAAAAAGTACGGGAACAATGCCATCGCTACTATAAGAGAAAATCCCTACATCCTCTCTTATGACATTCACGGTATTGGATTCAAAACAGCTGATAAGATGGCGATGAGTCTCGGGATCGAACCTGATTCCATCAATAGAGTCGAAGCAGGAATACTGTACATTCTCGTTGGTTTCACCGAAGAAGGACATTGTTTTTGTCCACTTGAAACGCTCATCAGAAATTCGGTTGAGATGATGAATGTCGATGAAGAACTTGTAAGCGATGGAATTAAACACTTAAAAAAGCGAAGACAGATTAAGGTTGAAGAATTACCGAATGAAGTAACTGCAATCTATCCCGAATCTCTTTACATTTGTGAAAAAAATGTTTCGGAACGATTCACTGACATAATCAAAACAAAAAAATCATTTCCTCAAATCGACATTATCAAAGCGATTAACTGGTTTGAAAAACGACACAAAATCAAGTTGTCCAACAATCAAAGATTAGCATTGAGCAAAATATTAGTCGGAACACCAATTGTCGTTACAGGAGGACCAGGTACGGGAAAGACAACATTAGTCAAAGCAATAGTGGAAATATTTGAAGCAAAAGGTGTGAAAATTTCAATTGCAGCACCGACAGGTCGTGCAGCAAAAAAAATCGAGGAACTTACCAACAGCCCTGCATCCACAATCCACCGTATGCTGAAGTATAATAAGTTCAACAAGAAATTTATCTTCAACACAGATAATTCTCTCGACTGCGATGTGTTGATTGTCGATGAAGTTTCGATGCTTGATATTGTCCTTGCCAATCATCTTTTGAAAGCGATCAATCCATCCGCAAGTATAGTCCTGATAGGCGATATCGACCAGTTACCATCAGTCGGACCAGGTAATTTTTTGAAAGATGTTATCAACTCCAAGATAATAGATGTCGTAAAATTAAATGTAATTTTCAGACAGGCTCAGCAAAGTAAAATCATAATCAACGCCCATAATGTCAATAGAGGTGAGTTGCCGGATTTAAGAAGTCGAAAAGGAAAAATAAAACAGGCAATGGTTTCTAATGAAACAAAAGAGGATTTTTATTTTATCAATCGAGAAGAGACAAAAGATATACTTGAAACAATAATTTTTCTCGTGAGTGAACGGATTCCACAAAGGTTCGGATACAATCCAATGGAAGACATACAGGTCATCACACCTACTCACAAAGGGGATTTGGGCAGTTATAATCTCAATATTCACTTGCAAAAAATTTTAAACCAGGAGTTATCGACAATAATCAAAGGTGGAAGATTATTCAAGGTTGGTGACAGGGTGATGCAGACAGTAAACAATTACAACAAAAACATTTTCAATGGAGATATTGGGCGAATCACCGAGATAAATTATGAAGAGCATAATGTTATTGTCAAATATGAAGAGCAAACAGTCTATTACGATTTCGAAGAATTAGACGAGTTAATACTTTCTTATGCAATAACAGTTCACAAATCGCAAGGTTGCGAGTTTAAGGCAGTGATTATGCCATTGCATTCACAACATTTCAGACTGCTACAAAGGAATCTATTATACACCGGGATTACACGAGCTAAAGAGTTGATGTGTATAGTAGGAAGCAAAAAAGCTATTCAGATTGCTGTAAAAAATAACCAGGTCTCAAAGCGATGCACAGGATTAACTTATAGACTGGTAACCTGAATAAAAAAGTTATAAGCTATATGATTTCCTTTTTCAGCTCAGCATTCAAGCAAGTTATTTCATTCTTTTTAAAATTGGGTTTATTCCCCATATACAACTGTTGTAAAACGAGTATATACGCCAAGAACATTAACAAATTTATAGTCAGCATGGTTGATTTTAGTTAATCTTCCCTCTCGAGATGCAGCATCAATACTGCAATCTCCAAAAGCAATCATACCTAAAAGTGAATGTGCTGAAGATGAACCTGTCTTACTACCAATTTCAGTATCACTTACATTAGTATCGAGTGGCGCTGATATAAAAGAAAACATACCTCCTTGCGGGGGAACAACAGGAGCAATATATAATGCTGCACAACCATACAGCAAAACCACACACAACAATAGAATGGTTAATATTAAGTATCTCATATAAGTTCCTCCATTCGATAATATAACATCTTTGTTTTACAAAAATTATCTATATCGTGTCAAATAAAATAAACTAAAATATCTTCTACCAGGTTTCGAGAAAATTGTTTTTGCATTGTGATAAGTTTAGCAGATATTTGACAATATTCTTACTCTGTGTAAATCCAATCAAATCCGCAGGGACAGAACATTATTATTGTTGACATATTATCTCTTCATCTTATAAATAAAAAATAACAAACTAAATAAACTTGATAGGAGGAAATCTGTGAAAAAAAGATATTATCTATTCATATTTGTCATAATCATCCTGATAATCTGTCAGGGACTATTTGCTGACTGGGTGCCAGTTGCAACAGGCATTGATTACCAGGAATTCACTCTATCCGATCCCAATAATGTCTTTGTTGCAAGAATGGATCGCAGTAATACGAATTGTGCCATTGATAGCTGCATCGCTCAGGGAAAGCTAATTAGTGGTAAAGAAACCGTAAGCGGAATGGCAAATCGATACGACGATACAATTGGATATTGGAATCAAACCTGGGGAACGCGATATGATGTTATTGTTGCGATCAATGGCGCTGGTTTTACTACAGACCAACCCTCAGGCGGTCAGATTATCTCGGGATGGTATGCAAAGCGATTCGGTGAGTTCTCAAGCAATGGTTTCGTCTGGCAACTTGACAGGGATGTATTCTTAGGAGATTATCTTATACATCTCGATAATAAAAATAAAGTCGCGTACCCAGCTACAAGCAGTGATCAGACTATTTCAGGTATCAATAGAACTCCAGAATCAAATGAACTTATTATTTTTACTCCACAATATGCAGACAGAACTTACACAGATGATACGGTTACTGAAGTTCTTGTTGAAATGACACGACCTGCTATGATAATACCAACTCCAAATTACGCTCGAGGTTATGTAAGAGAAATCAGACAGAATCAAGGCTCATCTTACATCCCTTTCGACCACATCGTTCTATCAGCAAAAGGTTCTGCAGCGACACAACTGTATAATAATGTTAGTATGGATGCAGAAGTTCGGGTTTCTCAGGAAATTACCTTTTATGATGATAATCCCGGTGATATGACTAAAACTTATGCTTGTATTGGTTTTATGACCTTTAAATTCTTAATAGACGGTGTTGTACCACCGTCAACTCATCCGCAATGGAACAATCGTGAACCGAGAACGGCTGTTGCTTATAATGATGACTACATCTATTTTCTTGTTGTTGACGGGCGTGATCCCGGTGTGAGTGTAGGAATGACGATGCCTGAGATAGGTAATTTTTGTATAACTTATTTGAGTGCAACATACGGAATTAATCAGGATGGTGGTGGTTCCTCAGCGATCTGGGTAAATGGTGAAGTGAAGAATAATCCTTCAGATGGTTCTGAGAGATGGGTAACGAATGGATTAATGATGGCTGTGGTTTATGATAAGCAGCAATCTGCAGCTTTTTATACGGGAATGAATGTCAAGACTATTTCCACAACACAAATGCGATTGGGTCCAGGAACGAATTATGCATCGATAACAAGTGTTCCTGCTGATTCTGATTGTGAGATTATTGAGCATTCTATAAATGGTGTTCGTGCAAAAGGTGAGCAATGGTGGAAATGCCGTTTTGGAAGCACAGAAGGATGGATTTCGGAAAGTCAACTGATTTGCACAACTTCCATACCAAATTGGGAAGTATATTATTAATTCGGAGATTTTGTGGTTTTATTTCTCAAAATGAACAACAATACTCACTGAGTTGTGTTTCATAACCACTTTTTCTCGCATAATCAATTATTCCTTCTGATGGATAAGCAATACTGTTGAAGCCTAAATCAATAGCATATTTCTCAAGTTCTTTTTGATACTCACCGCTTCCCTTAACACAACCGAGAGATATTGGTTTATTGGGAAAATACTCTCTTGCTCTTTTCATCACCTGTTTAACCCCTTCTATAGCGGGATAGCCGACATTCTCCATAGGCGTATTAATAAGTGGCAACAAGACAACAAGCACAAGTGTATCAAAATTATATTTCTTGAGAATATTCAGTGCAAAATATTCACCTTCCAGATTGCCATAATCTAATCCGATAATAATATGCGGTGCAATTTTCAGATCGTATTTGTTGAGTATCTCCATCGAAGCTTCGATATCCGATAAAGATTTGTTCTTCAGATTGTAAACATTCCTCAAAGTTTTTTCCGAACCAACAATGTCAACCATTACAACATCTACATTTGCATTTTTTGCTATTCGTGCAAACTCCTCATTTGCCAATTTTGTATGAAGCGCTAATTTGAATCCAAAATTTTCTCTTACTCCTTTAATAGCATCGGCATATTTTTCAATCATCAAAATTCCATATTTATTTGTTCCCCCAGTAATGAGTATGCCTTCGCATCCTTTCTGGTAAAGACTCTGGCACATTTTGATGAATCCTGCTGGACTCTTGACTTGATAGAGAGAATGGAGTAACTTTGCCTTGCAATGATTACACATTAATTCGCAGGAATTACCAGTAATCGAAATGGCAGTGAAAATTGGTTTGTCAGATTGGGAGAATTCATCTGTCGAGAATCTTTTAATGTGTGGTGCTGCAAATACCATCTTTTTCATCCACCCATCCTAATTGCATTTTTATCCTTTCAATATCCTCATTGTTCGGTTCAAACGGATAATTTCTGATATTTTCTCCGGGTAAGGAATTTGCGAATGGTCGATTGCAAGCGACTTTGCCGTCATTACCAAGACATCCTCTTGTCTGAAAAGGTATCCCAGATTCAATCACATTTTTCAGTTCTTCGTATCCTATACCAAAATTGATTATCGTTCCATTTTCATCGAATCGAAACATCTCAAAAGAAGATTTTCCGCTATCAATCAGTTCGCAAGCAATCTGAATCCGACGATACTGATCCATTGGCGGTTGAGGATGCTTCTCCAATGCCGAATCTTTTTCTGGATAAAAAGAAAAAAGATGATTTACTCCACCTAAATCTTTTACCTTCTGAAATGCCCTGACCATTTCCTGCTCAGTCTCTCCAAGACCGACGATGAAATGACTACCAACATTCTCTTTTCCAAACACCTCCAATGCTTCTGAAAAGCATTTCCAATACTGCTCCCATTTATGAGGTCCTCTGACATTTCTCCCCCGAAATTCATCAAATAACTCTGGCGTTGGTAAATCAAAAGCAACTCCGATTTTATCGACACCAACATTTTTTAATCTGACAAAATATCCTTTATTGATTATTGTTGGAGAACAAAGGACTGAGACTGGAATAGAAGTTTCTTTAATCAATCTATCCGAAATCGCAACCGTATCATCGAGAGATCCTTTATTAGTTATCATCGAAATGCAGATTCGCTTAACAACCTTGCATCTTTTGATTTTGTCTATAACAGCATCAAGCTTTCTAAGGAGCCATTTAACACGAATAAAACTTTTCGCACCACCACTTCTTTCCCTTGCCAATCCACAATACTGGCAATTTGCAGAACATCCATTGTCATAATGCAGTAGAAGATTGATGCAGGTCATTTTTGCATTACGATAAAATCTCGCAGGCGAAAAACCTAACTGCATATCCGCTGCCAGACTCAATCTGATGTATTCAGGACTTTCCATAAAATCATCTCTCAATCATTATGAATTGCAGTGAAATATTTATGTCGTACATAATTGTTTCTTTTTCAACTTTTTATCATTTGCATTCTTGATAGCTTCTATAATAGATTCCGACAAAAGCTCCACATCAATTTTATAAATGATCTCTTCATTTATTTTTTCTATCTCGCTAATAATTGATTTTTTTTCAGCAGGAGAATTTTTAAGTCTCGATTCCAACCGAACGATATCTTTGTTTCGAGAAAAATAATCTCCTGTTATCATTATGCTCTCAATAACATTCTGAGTCATAGATATAAAGATGTGCAGAACACCACCAGATGTCTTTTTCATCGAATATCCATTCCATCTTTTTGCGACTCTTGTTGAACAAATCCATTCTTCATTATTATATTTTTCATCGATTAATTTTTTGACAACGGTATTCTCCGAATCGTTCAAATTATCAGGAAGAAACTTCATATTCAGATGCTTCTCAAATGCTTTAATAATAGCTTCTTCAATAGATTCATATTCGACATCACCAATTTCATTTTTGATTGTTGTCATTCTTTCAGTAAAACAGCTAATTCCTTTATCAGACAATTTGCCAGTAGGAAGAATAAGAATTTTTGTCATCAAGTCGATATCAAAATCAATTAAGAGACTTGTATGAAAAAAAACAGCATTATCAATATCCTGCGAAATAGCCAGACCTGCAATTTTTTTACCATTTACCTGCAAGTCGTTTTTACCCTCGAACTCGGATTGGATGCCGAATTCCGACAAAGCATCCTTCAAGATTGCAGAAAAGAAACGAAAGTTTCCGCTTATAGTTTTTGAAATAGAGGGGGATTTTTCGGCAACGGCAAATCCGATAGCGCATTGTTCAGGACCCATCAGGACAGTTCCACCACCTGTATGCCGTCGATTGTACTGGATATTATGTTTCTGACAAGCATCAATATCGATCGCATCAATAAGATTTTGATACCTGCCGATAATGACCGAAGGTTGAAAGGTGTAAAGATGAAGAATAGGTAAAGAGTTGTCATTTGCAACCGACTTAGTAATCGCTTCATCAATTGCAAGACCTTTTTCAGCAGAAAGGTTTCCGTCTCCAATCAATCTGAAATAATTATTGCTCATAAGATTAATCTTTGGATTTTTTATTCTTGATATTGATGAGATAAATTATTTTTTCTTAACACATCGCTGAATGATTAAAGATACATCCTGAATATCCAACTTTGAACCATTAACTAATTTAGCACCTTCTTTTAAGTTCAATAAACAAGTTGGGCAGGTAACAGCGATCGTATCGACACCTATATCCAGAGCTGATTTGACTCTTTTAGCAGCGATGCTCTTTGCCATATCCGGATACGATGCCATAAAAGGTCCACCACAACACTCCGATTCTGTTCTGTTTTTTGGAAAATCAAAAAGTTCCAATCCCGGAACACTTTTCAGCAACTCTCTTGGAGCCTCAAAGATTTCTGCGTGTCTTCCAATATCGCATCCATCAAAATAGACAACTTTCTTTTTGAATTCTCTATCAAACTCGATTTTACCTTCTTTAACCAACTTGTTCAGGAATTCGGTGGTGTGATAAACTTCAAATTCACCACCAAAATCTTTCTTTAAATTTTTCACGCAACCTGCACAGGAAGTAAAAATTGTTTTGATACCTTTATCTTTAAATTTTTTATAATTTATCTCTTTTAATATTTCATACTCCTCAATCTCACCCATTCTCAAAAGTGGATCGCCACAACACATTTCATCATTCCCCAGAGTCGTATAATCGACGCCAGCCATATCAAGCACTCTCAGAGCGGCTTTTGCCACTTTATTTTGAGAAAACGAAATCGAACATCCGGCAAAAAATAGATTCTCACTCTTTTTTTCGATTATATCCTTTGATGCCCATTGCTCTTTTTCTTCCGCAGGTAATCCGAAGGGATTATTCTTTTCTAAAATATTACTCTTAACCGTCTGCATACTTTCAGAAAGCGGTATTCCATTCTTTCGCATCTGATGTCTCGCAGCAATAATAATTTCATCAACATCAATCCCCGAAGGACAAGCAGTAAAACAAGCGTTGCAATTTAGACACTCATCAATCCTCTTCTGAACACCTTCTGTAAAATCTATCCGTCCATTCAGAATCATTCTTAGAAGTTTAATTTTCCCTCTTGCGACATAACCTTCGATAAGCTCTTCCTCAAAAACAGGACACGCAGCCTGACACTCACCACATTTAATGCAGCGCATCAGTTCTTCTTCTATTTCTTTCAATATCTCAATCATCGAGTTACCTCACACAAATATTTTCCCAGGATTAAAAATATTATTCGGATCGAGAGCCTGTTTAACACGCTTCATCGCTTCCACACCAGCTTTCCCAAACTCTTCCTGTAAATATTTCATCTTCGCAATACCAATTCCATGTTCACCAGTTAAAGTTCCATTCAGCTTTAGCGCCGATTCAAATATCTCATCGATCGCTTTCTCAACTCTTGCCATTTCCTCTTTATTTCTCTCATCAGCAATGATTGTTGGATGAAGATTTCCATCACCAGCATGACCAAAAGTTCCAATTAGAATATTATATTTCTTCGCAATATCATTAATCGCTTTGATCATATCAGGAACTCTGCTTCTTGGAACGGTAGCATCCTCAAGAATGCAAGTCGGTTTCACTCTCCCAAGTGCTGGCAGAGCTGATCTACGAGCTTCCCAGATTTTATCTCTTTCAGCATCATCTTTAGCAATCGATACATCTATTGCTTGATTTGATTTGCAGATATTTATAATCTTATCCGCTTCTTTCTCGGCTGATTCTTTAATACCATCCGTCTCAATCAATAAGATTGCTTCTGCATCTTTCGGCAGACCTATCTTTTTATAATCCTCAACAGCATTGATTGTGATTTTATCGAGTATTTCGAGTGTTGCAGGAATAACACCATTCTTGATAATATCCGCAACTGTCTTTGCTGCCATATTAATATCTTTGAAAACTGACATCATCGATTTTTTATACTCAGGAGTAGGTATCAATTTCACAATAATCTTTGTAATAATCCCGAGAGTCCCTTCTGAACCGACGAAGAGCCTTGTCAAATCATATCCCGAAACACTTTTAACCGTAACCGCACCTGTCTTAAATATATTACCATCAGAACCAACAACTTCGAGTCCCATCACATAATCTTTCGTAACACCGTATTTTAATCCTCTCAATCCACCTGCATTTTCTGCGACTGATCCACCCATTGTTGCGACTTTCATACTTGATGGATCTGGTGGATATAGCAATCCGAACTTTCCAACTTCATCGATCAAATCAGCGACTACAACTCCTGGTTCAACTACAGCAAATAAATCATCTCTGTTTATCTCTAAAATTTTATTCATTCGAGTTATCACCATCACGATTCCACCTTTTATTGGAACAGATCCGCCCGATAATCCGCTTCCAGCGCCTCTTGTAAAGATTGGTATCTTATTAGCATCTGCAATTCTTACGATTTCACAAACCTCTTTATCGTTTTTAGGAAAGACAATACAGTCAGGCAAATTCTCGAACATCGTAGCAT
>CAZYWQ010000035.1:9472-10512 GCA_964651675.1 uncultured Candidatus Sumerlaeota bacterium
TCATAAGAATATCCAATCCTATCCTCATAGGAATCCAGAACGGCATCCTCTCCCACAATTTTCTTCAGTTTATTAATGATTTCTTTATCCATCTTACTCACCTTGCTTTTCTTTTTCCAATGCGTTGATTTCGGACTCAAGCCATTTCACCGCAGCATCTCCTTGATGCAAATCCTTCAATTCTTCATCAAGATTACTCGGTTGAATCAATAAAATCCAACCATCGCCATAAGGAGATTTGTTGATTAAAGTTGCATCGTTTTCCAGTTCTTCATTGATTCCGACGATCTCTCCTGAAATTGGAGCAATTAATTTTCCGACCCATTTACTCGACTGAATTTTTCCGCAGGTTTCATCCTTCTCAACTTCATCACCTTCAAATGGCATATCAACATAAGTGATGTCACCAGCAGCGGCTTGAGCAAAATCATTGAATCCGACTCTTACATTTCCATCATCCTCAATCCTGATCCAGGTATGATCCTTGTGATAATGCAACTCATCAGGTAAATCATAATCTCTAACCTTCATAAATGTGTTCCTTCCTTTTTTAATTTTACACCTAATAATTTTATTTAACAGGAATTTTTATTTCCGATTCCTTTTCGATGTCTTGTAATATCAAAATCAGACTATTGTCAACTGGACAGCTTCGGATGCATCTTCCACATCCAACGCATAAATATTTACCAAATTTTTCATCATAGTATTTGAATTTGTGCATAATTCTCTGGCGAAATCTTTGATATTGTTCGTTTCTCGGATTATGTCCAGATGCGTGAAGTGTGAACAAAGCAAATTGGCAACTGTCCCAATTTTTCATTCTTACTCCACTGTTTAATCTTGTCTCATCGACAATATCAAAACAGTGGCAAGTAGGACAAACAAAGGTGCAGACACCGCATCCTATGCACTTCTCAACAAACTTTTTCCAAATTGGATGTTCAAAATTATCTTTCAACCAATTTTTTATTTTTTCAACATCAAATTTTTTCTCAGGTTCATTCTTTTCAATTTCATCAATTTTTTTTACAAGTGAA
>CAZYWQ010000035.1:10522-12403 GCA_964651675.1 uncultured Candidatus Sumerlaeota bacterium
TGTTTTAGGAATTCTTCACCTTTCTCAGAAACACTTTCCGCTACAAAGTTGGTGTCATCTATCTTTATAAAAAGAATATCACTACCGACTTTTGAAAAAGGAGATAGACCAACAGATGTACAGAAACAATATTCATCGCCTCCATCAACACAAGCTAAAGATGCAACAACAGTATTTTTTCTCCTCTCCAGAAAATATTTATCATCATAATCCCATTGAAAAACAGGATCAAGAATATCCAAACTTGCCGCATCACAAGGTCTGGTGCCGAAAAGAAATGTCCTCGGAGAAAAATCTTTCATTTCCTCAACAATCATACTCTTCTCTTTTTTCTCATACTCCAACAACTTTTCACTTTGCGGAAAGAAGACACCCTTCGCCGACTTCTTGGTTAACAAATTATCAATATCGACCTCATTAGCTTTATCAACCTCTGAAAAAAGAGTATAGTCCTTCACTTTCACAGGAGCAATGAATCTATAATCCGCTTCCTTAACCGCTCTAATGAGTTTGTCTAAATCCTGTATGTTAAAAACCTTTTTCATCATAAGAAAAAGTCCTCTTTATCATCCTCACTGAATGTGGACAATGGTTGAAGTTCCTTATCATCAAGCCCAGCCTCATAACCAAACATCTCTTTCAACTCTTTATTCAAAATTGTGTTCAATTTTGACAAAGGAATATCCATCGGACAAACTCTTTCGCATTCACCACAACCGACACATCTTCCAGCAAGATGAAATGCCCTGACGATATGCCATTTGAGATTTCCTCTGAAGTGTGGACTCGAATCGATCCATTGGGGAAGATTTTTCTCAACGAGACATTGTTTGCAATAGCACATCGGACAGGCTTGTCGACAGGCAAAACATTTGATACACAAATTAAATTGCTCTTTCCAATAGTTCCATTTTTCCTCAGGACTCATTTTCTCAAGGTCAGAAACACTTGCATATTTCTTTGATTTATCAATCTTGAGTTCAACTTCATCACCGACAATTTCATTATAAACCAATGGAGTCGTAACTTCACAAGCATCGCATTTATCGAGATTCATTCCACCACATCTTATTCCCAATATATAAATATCTTCACACTTTATCTTACCTTCCTTGAGCAGCATATTAATCGCTTTGTTATCGCAACCTTTCGAGATAATGCACGGTTTACCAAGCTTCCTGATATTCTCTCTAGTAAGATAAACGGAAAGATTCATTGTGCATTTATCGTTCCAGATGAGCTTATCAACCTCTGGTGCATCCTTGATAAAAATTGGTGTCACAACATCTTTACCAGTCCCGTTTCCATAACCAATAACGAAATCAGCTTTTTTAGATTCCAATATTTCCCGAGCTATTTTTCTCAATTCATCAATCATCTTAAAAATACACCTTTTCCAATTCTTCTTTCAATGGACTGATGTGATGGAATTGTTTATTCGGACCCAATTCTTTAATTTGCGCAACCACATCTTTTGCGACATCAGAAAATTTCTGACCTTCCGATGCTGAAATCCAGGAGAAGACAAGTCTTCTCGTATCGACTCCAACTGATTCCAGCAACTCTTTGAAAATCATCCATCTTCTTCGAGCGCTCAAATTTCCTGTGATATAATGACAATCTCCTGGATGACAGCCTGAAATCCACACTCCATCAGCACCTTCTTCTAACACCTTCATTACAAAAAGTGGACTGATGCGTCCGGAACACATTACTTTTATCACACGAATATTCGGAGGATATTGCATACGACTGATACCTGCCAGATCAGCTCCTGCATAAGAGCACCAGTTACACAAAAACGCAACAATCTTCGGTTCAAACTCCTCTCCTATTTCCGTTTTTTCTACAGAATCCATCTCATCAATCACAGCACCAATC
>CAZYWQ010000036.1:0-12355 GCA_964651675.1 uncultured Candidatus Sumerlaeota bacterium
CCTTAATATGTCGGAAGAGCTGGTCTCTTACCTGCTCATAAACATCCAGACTCATATTCCTGTTATCTGTAGGATAATGGGTTTTGGGACAACTCTTGCATCGAAGATTGCATGCGTTAGTCGGTACTAACTGCAGGGTTTCTGGATATGCCCAGACACGCTTTAATTCTAATCGCCTACTCAAGCGAAGTAGGAATCTATTTGCTTTTTCTCTCATTGGCATCTTAAATATTTTTGACGATCTTTGATATATGTTCCGCACAATATTCTATGGCTGTCCAGAAAAATTAGTTACTTTTGTTTTAATGAGTGGATTAAAAATATTACTCAGGATTTGTCAATATCATAAATTAACTCGGAGATTTCTTCAAGTGTCTTTTTTACATTTTCTGACATTTTGTCACTAAAGTCAACACTCTCCGGTTGGACTCCTAAGATGTATATATCAGCATTAGTTTCTTTCTCCAGATATTCAACAAACATATTAAGGGATATGTTATGTGTTGTGAAACCTGTTTCAGCAATATCCGATCGATTGAGAATCTCGTATTCACCAGGTTTGAGTCCTAAATGAATGGCATCGATTATTAAAATAGTATCAGGTTTTTCTTTTACGATTTTGCCAGCATAGTTCTCTGGCGCACTTCCTGCATCAATGCAAATTGCTTTCACTTTTCCTTTTATATTGGCTATAAGTGTAGGTCCGAAACCATCATCACTACGCATAGTATTACCAACACCGATGATTACTACTTTCCCTTTTAATTTTTTTTGTAGAAATGATTCCAATCCAATAGCCCTCACTTTTTAAATGAATTATTCTCGTTCAGGATTTATAGAGTTTTCAATGATTATACAAGATAATATTTTTCCATACTACGAATAGATTATTGAAGACATATGGAGAAAACGAAATGAAACAAGATACTAATCTGGAGGAAAGATTTTTTTCCAACTTTCATCTTCTACGATATTTTTTTGTTTTTTCTTATCGAGTAAAAAACTTCCAATCGCCAGATAATCCATTCTTGTTCTTATAAAGCATTTATATCCATCTTCTGGTGTGCAGACAATCGGTTCTCCTCTGACATTAAAGGAAGTATTGATTATAATCGGACAGCCTGTTCGTTTCTCGAACTCTTTTATTAAATCGTAATACAATTCATTTTCTTCCCGAGAAACTGTTTGAAGCCTTGCACTTCCGTCAATATGCGTAATGGATGGAACAACTCTTTTATCTTCTCTAACTGGCGATACAAGTAGCATAAATGGACTTGGTGAAGTAATATCGAAATATTCCTGGTATTTGTCTTCGAGAACAGAAGGTGCAAATGGTCTAAATGTCTCTCTGAATTTAATTTTGAGATTTAGAGTGTCTTTCATTTTTGGATTTCTGGCATCAGCAAGAATGCTTCTGAAACCTAATGCTCGTGGTCCAAACTCCATCCGCCCCTGAAACCAACCTACTACATTTTGTTCGTTGATTAACTCTGCAACTTTTTGTAATAGCTCGGTTCTATTATACTTTTCATAGACAGCATCTTGTGAATTCAGAAATTTTTCTATCTCTTCATCAGTAAATTCAGGTCCATAATTGGCTTTTCCCATTACAAAATTTCTTTTTTTGTTTAAGATTGTATTGTAGATAAAATAGGCAATCCCGAGTGCTCCACCCGCATCTCCTGCAGCAGGTTGAATGTAGATGTTTTCGAATGGAGTTTCTCTTAGTATCCACCCATTCGCCACACAATTTAATGCGACTCCTCCTGCCATACATAAGTTCTTGAGCTGAGTTACATCGTATAGATGATTTGCCATTTTCAGCATTACTTTTTCGGTTGTCTTCTGAATTGTTGCTGCCAAATCAAAATGTCTCTGCTCAAGTTTTGTCTCCGGAACTCTTGGTTGTCCTCCAAATAAATTATCGAACTTACCATTCGTCATTTTCAAACCATAATGGTATGCGAAATAGTCAAGATTGAGCTTAAAACTGCCGTCTTCTCTAATGTCAATTATCTCATCCATCTGCTTTAGATATTTGGGGTTTCCATAAGGAGCAAGTCCCATTACCTTGTATTCAGCACTGTTAATCTTAAATCCAAGATAGTAGGTAAATGCACTATAAAGCAGACCGAGAGAATCTGGAAAGTTGATTTGCTTCAGAATTTTTATTTTATTTTCTTCACCGACTCCGTAAGTCGTAGTTGCCCATTCTCCAACACCGTCGACTGTGAGTATTGCTGCCTTATTGAATGGTGAAACCAAAAATGTACTTGCAGCGTGTGATAGATGATGTTCTGTGAATAATACTTTCTCAGGTTCAACATCGAGTGTATCGCAAATAAGTTTTTTTATAAGTAGTTTGTCTTTCAACCACATCGGAATGGCTTTCATAAAGGTCAGATAACTTCTCGGAAAAGTTGAAAGATAAGTATGGAGAATTCGATCAAATTTCAGCGATGGTTTATCATAAAAACCAATATAGTCGAGATTATCTGTGGTAATACCAGCATAATTCAGGCAAAAATTTATTGCATTGGTTGGGAAATTGTAATCGCCTTTTTTCCTTGTGAATCTCTCTTCAGAAGCACAGGCAATCAGCTCTCCATCCTTTATCAGACAGGCTGCTGAGTCATGATAAAATGCCGAAATCCCTAATATATACATTACAAATTCCTTGGGGTACTTAAGATGAATTTAATGGACTACATTTTAATCCGAATCTAAATATATAATTGGATTATTACTACGATTTTTTGGCTGATTCTAAAGTAATATCGATTACATCTTTGTCATTCCAATAACTTTCTTTGGTCTTTTTAAACGATTTGATGATTCTTTTTCTCGCAATTAAAATGAGAATGAATGCCAAACCCATTCCCACAAAGTAAATTATTGTGAGAATCACGATTGACCAGAAAAGTGCTATTTTATGAAGTACGAATTTTATTCCTGAGAGTATTTTTTTAAACATTACTAATCCTTATAGTCAATTTTGTTTCGGTAGTTTTTTTCCTAAAACAATGTGTAAATAAATGGAGCTGTTGCAGGATTCATTGCTGCTACCACAATCAGTATTCCCAGTATCAACAGTATCAAAACAATCGGTAACAACCACCATTTCTTCTGTGAAATCAGGAAACTGATGAATTCTGCGAATATCGAAATCCTCGAAACCTTTTTTTTCTTCACTACAGGAGGTTTTTGAGAATCAATTTTTTCTTTATTTTCTTCCATAATATAAAGTCAAAGCTCCTTAAATTTGTAATTCAAAGATTTAAAGATGAACAAATAAAAATTCGCATTAAAGATAGATGGATTGCAAGTGCATTTCAATAAAAATTTGCATTCTTTCCCGCATCGCATAAAGTAAAACATTTTAAACTCATTTATTGACTAACCAACTGTGGACATTATTATTAGCCTTAACTTAAAATCCAATTTTGAAAAGTGAGAAACTATGAAATTTGTATTTAAGACGGGTATACTCATAACTGCTCTCTTTGTTATTTTTGGTGTATGTTATGCCGAAAATGATTTTCCAATTAGGGTTAACACGAATTCTGTTGGAAATGTATTTTATGTTTTCGACACTGTGCAAATTAAAACAGTTGTTGAGGCGAAAATAAATCATCCTGAATATGCACAATTAAAAACATCTCTTTATAATTTTCAAAACAAACTCATTTCGGAAAACTCAATCCAGTCGCAAAGAGATTCTATTTACTCAAAAAATGATTCCCCGAATTTGTTGTTTATAGAGGAGTTCATTGATTTACCGGTCGGTTACTATACTTACAAAGTGTCCTTTCAAGACAAGAACAAATCTGCTGAGAGTTTCATTAAGTTGTCTGTCATCAAGAAATCCCGTATGAAAAATATTGAGGAATCACCTTATGCAGTAGATGCATTCTTAAGCTGGCGATTTGATAATCCTGATGATGTGAAAACGGCATCAGAACTGATTAAGAAGGCAGGCATTTCTTATGTTCGTGATAGGATGTCCTGGAATCAAATCGAAAAAGAAAAGGGAAAATTCGATTTTGGTCGCTATGATCAAAATGCAACTATTCAGTCTGAAAGTGGATTAAAGATTCTTCAAGTATTCCACGACACAGCCTTATGGGCATCTTCTCAAAATGATAAACCTGAAAACATTCGACAAAAATATCCTCCTGAGGACTTGCGAGATATTTATGATTTTTTCTATAAGGTTGCATCTACATTTCAAGGTAGAGTGACTTCTTGTGAAATCTGGAATGAGTTCGATATTCCAATATTCTTTTTGGGGAAGGCGGAAGAATATGCCGCTATCTTGAAAGCTTCTTATTTAGCCATCAAAGATGCCGATCCATCAGCAAAGGTACTTTTTGGATCGACTACACTCGGTTCGGGTGAGCTTGTATGGGGTGGTGAAACTTTTTATGATGATGAGGCTGATATTTATATCGAAAAGGTGTTCGAAAACGGTGCTATTCATTATTTCGATATTTTCAATATCCATAACTATGGTCCAGTCGAGGGACTAACGGATAAAATTCTCCGAAATAAAAAAATTCTTTGTAAATATTGTCAGTCCGAAGAAAAATTTGCTAATCATAAAGATATCTGGCTGACTGAAATGGGCTCTACATCGACGAAAAAAATGACAGAAGAAATCGTAGGGAGTGAAATTTCACAAGCGGAATATCTCGTTAAAGCTTATATTCTCGGAATTTCTGGTGGGCTGAAGAAGTTCTTCTATTTTTGTTTTCCTAATTTCGTTGAGCATAATAAATCTTTCTGGGGAATTTTTCAAAGAGATGATGATGGTTGGCAACCAAAACCTGCCTATTCTGCTTTGGCGAATCTTGTGCACACTTTGTCTGATAAGGAATTTATTGGCAAGGTCGAACTTGATGACAAAAAAAATATAGAGACCTTTGCTTTTAAAAAGAATCGTAAATTGACACTTGTTGCTTGGACAAAAACCGGTGCGGATGCAGAACTCAACCTGAGCTTCAAAAAATATCAGAAAATCACCTTGAGAAATATATTCGGCGCTGAAGAAAGGATTAAAACAAATAAGCAAACAAAAACTTTCTCTCTTAAGATTACTCCTTCACCTGTCTTTATCATTGGAATTAATGAGAAGCATCTGATTAATAAAATAATTCCTGTTGATGCTGAAGATTGTTTTGTTGAAAAAACTCCTCATACTCCTGCTGATAGTATAATGAAGAAGTTGGTGATTGATTTAAGATGTGATAAAGAGGATCTCTTGCCTGGAGAGTTTATAAAAATTTATGCGAACTTGTATAATTTTTCTAATCAGCCAATCAACGGAATATTCGAGCTTTCATATCCTGAGGAATTCGTTCTTGCAGAGGGAATCAGAGATATAACCATTTCAATCGAACCAAAAGAAAGGATTCGAAAAATATTCCATCTCATCTCTCAGAAGTCTATTCGAGAAGGTGAATATACAATCAAAGGTGATTTTTTAATCGGTGATTCAAATAAGGAAACTGCTCCATCAATTAGATATGTCAAAATAGCTGAACCTGTAAAAATACTCCGTACAAAAGTCATTCCGCATAATCAGAATATTGCTGATATAGAAATAAGAATTCGAGGAAATTCATCTCGGGAAACAAGTGGAAAAATTTGTTTGATACCACCAGCAGGTTGGGAAGTTCTTGATGGTTATAAAGACGGTATTGCTTTCAGTGGCATCAAAAAACATCAGGTGATGGTAGGTGTTATTAAAATCAGGAAAACAGAACAATGGAATAAAACATCTGATAATCAATTTAAAATAATTGCAGAGGTCAATGGGAGACAATATATAAAAACGGATTATCTTGAAACAGATGCGATCCACAAAGGATCGCTGAGAGTCACTATCGATGTGGATTTAAGCGATTGGAAGGATGCTTCTCCATTTCAGATGAGCAATTATGATAACTATGTGATCGGAAAAGAGAGCGTTAAATCAGCGGATGATTTGAAAGGTGAATTCTACTGGAAATGGGATGAGAAAAATCTATATTTTGCAGCTAATATTATCGATGGTGATATTAAAAATGATTATTACACAGAAAATCTCTGGACAGGAGATGCTATTGAATTATTTCTCGATATGCGCAGTCCTACTGCACTTGGGAATTCTTGTTACGATGAAAATGTCTATCAAATATTTATTGTACCATCTACTGACAGGACTCAATGGACGAAATCTGATATTAAACCGTATTTCAAGGTTTTGCAGCCCGCGGATAAGGAGTTTATCGGAGTCGAAACTGCATTTCGAAAAACAGAATCAGGCTATGTAATAGAAGCAAAGATGCCATCGATGAATTTTGGATATGAAACATTCTCAGATAACACACAAATTGGGATGGAAGTAACACTTGATGACATAGACAGTGGTGATGTACAACATCGGCAAATGGTCTGGAGAGGAAGTCCTGAAAACTGGCGCAATCCAGCATATTTTCAAAGAATGATCCTTGTCAAATAATCAGAAAAATAACTCAAATAGTTAGAAATAAAAAAACCCCGAATTATTCTCCTTATTCGGGGTTTTAACATTGAATTAATTCTAAATGTTTCAAATTATTAGTGTTTATTAATACAGTGTCCAATCTAAAACAGGAACATTACCTGTTGGTAATACAAATGTTCCGGGACCTAATACTCCGAGAGAAATAGCAACAGCATCAACACCACCACTTAGTCCACGATGATCACCAAGTGCAGCATCCACACTATTATGTATACCTACTGCCATTCTTCTTAATCCAGTATAACTTGTTCCGAATAGAGATACTGATGCAGAGGATGCATTGTAAACAGAAGTACCTACACTGGTACCATCACGGAAAGCCTCAATCTGGCAATTGGTTTCATCACCCGAATTATAGGTAAAAACAATCGCATCATTATGCCAGGTATTAGCTGCATATCCACTTGGATCAACCTGTACACATTCACCATCTGAATCACCACGGTCAGTCCAGTAATCCATACGGGCAGTTCCTAAATTCACTGTGCGGATGAAGAATTGGGAAATTTCACCGTAGGGCCATTCTCCACCAAACGGTGATTGGATACCTGCTGTATTAGAACCACCTGAAAGATTGTCAGTGAACCATAGAACTTCCATTGTAAAATCCTGCTTTGCAAGACCGTTATCAACAATAATCATAAGCCCTTCATCTTGTCCACCACCAGAATTAACAAGAAGAGCGTTTCCACCTTGAGGTGTTCCAGAAAGACCCCCGGGAGGTGCTCCTATGGTTGGTCCATCACCACCATTGTTTCTGAAGACGAAAGAAGCATTGCCTAATCCAGCTACTGAAGGTCTTGAAACTTCTGTAGAGCCAACTGTGTATGCAGCTCCATCTGCATAAGTACCAGGTGTGAATTCGTCAAAGTTCAGATAGAAAATAGTGTCTTGTGCATAAATTGATAATGCCAAAATAGTAAAGATTAAAACAAACAAGAATGCTGATTTTCTTTTCATTATTTAGCCTCCTTTCTTAGCTAAAAATTTTAGTGATAAATATTTTTTTGAGTATTTATACTAAATTGATAATTGCGTACCACGATATTCTTTTCATTGTCAATAAGAATTTGTGAAAAAATGACCAGTTTTTTAAAATATTGATACCCTAAAAAGACCAATAAATAGACCAGAATGAAAACCAGGTTGAAGTAAAAGCAGCAAAAAATATATTAACTCAGTGATTACTGCAATATATAAATAAATAATATTGGTATCTCCCTTTGGTTGGTTTAAAAGGTTGGTGAAATAAAGATTAAGTGGTTTATTTATTAATTAATTGTGTTAATCTGGTATATAGAAAGTGATTAGTAAGTTATGAAAATCATACTTCTTATAATAAAAGCGCTTTACTATTGTAGTATTAAGTGGATAAGTACCAAAATCAATCCCTTTTGCTCGTTGCAATTAAGTATAATAGAACTAAAAGTGGATAGTATATTAGCCCAGTATGTAGCAGCGGGTAATACTAAGAATTAGAGCAAAATATATCCAATTTTTCGTTTAACATTTACGGCAAAGTCCCCTGTCATCTATATTTCATCTCCATTCTCATCATCGCTTTTTTAGATTTTTCAGAGGTATCATCGTAGCCAAAGAGGTGAAAAAGTCCGTGGATGAATAGGATTTTGATTTCTCGATTTAATGAATGTTTGTATTCTCTTGCCTGTTTTTTTGCTGTATCAACCGAAATTATTATGTCCCCTAATACCTTCGTTGGTGTGCTAACATTGAATTCTTTTCCTTCCAACATCGAAAAGGCAATGACATCTGTCGGGCGATCACGATTCAGATATTTTTTATTTATTTTCTTAATATATGTGTCGTTTACTAATAGTAGGCTTACTTCAGCATTGGGCATTTTCATATCGGATAGGATTTTTTGGCAAATTTCTTTGAGTGGTTTATATCTGATGCCTTTGTGAGAGGATATGTTTCTTATCTCAAGTACCATAAGGATTTATCTGTAACAAAATCTCATTCCTGTTGCCAGGGATAAGCAATTCTTTTATGGAAACGACTTACTAATTGTTTAACGAAAGATTCGCCAATCTTATGGAGTTGTTGTAGAGTCAAGGCACAATCATTCAACTGACCATCGACGAATTTCTCGTTGATTAGTTTCGATACAAGGGAACGAATTTCCTCTTCTGATTTTGGATTTATGGAAGTGGTTGCCGCTTCGACAGCATCAGCAAGCAGTACGATCCCTGCTTCTGGTGATTGGGGTTTTGGACAGGGGTATCTATAGTCTTCTTCATTGACTTCAGCGCCATTGCTTTCTTTTAGTGCCTTATCATAAAAGTAATTTATGATACCATCGCCATGATGTTGTGAGATGATATTCATAACAGGTTGTGGCAGACGATGTTTTTCTCCGAGTTCGATGCCTTCTAAGACATGCCGTTTAATTATATCTGCACTTTGTTTTGGTGTGAGTTCGTTGTGAAGATTTTTTTCTTCCTGAGTCATCTGGTTTTCGGAGAAATACTTCGAGTTTTTTGCTTTTCCTACATCGTGGAAGTATGCACCAGCTCTGATTAGCAGGTAATTACCTCCTATGGCATCAGCTGCTGATTCTGCCAACTTCGCCACATTTAGACTGTGCTGATAACTCGCAGGTGCTTTCTCTGCCAATTCCTCAAGTAATGGATGTTTTACTCCTGTTAGTTCGAGTAATCGAATATCTGTAGTGACTCCCAAGAAAAATTCAAATATCGGCAACGCTGAGATTGTAATCATTGAGCAGAAAAATCCATTTGCTAATCCTATCCCAAGAATCCAATAGTTTAATAACAAACCTGTCGGATTGTTCATCAGGTTTACTAATGCGATGGAGACCATATTGACAAAACCGACAGAAATACCTGCTAAGATAATATCCCATCTTCTTCTTATTCCGTATAGACTGTAAACAGCCGTTAATCCTCCGATAAATGCTACTAACATATAACGATAGTCGAAAAATACCTGCATCCCGAAAATCAAATCTGCGATAAATACCATCACTATAGCAGCCCTTACATCGAGCAGTAATAGGAATAACATTCCGACAACACCAGCAGGGAAAAAATATCCTGCGATATCTTGAAGATTCAGAAGTAGAAAAATGCGGCTTATTCCTAAAACGATAATGAACGGTAGTGCGATTATGAAGGAATTTCTGATGGTAAATTTGAAGAGTGGATGATACCGTTTCAAGTAAATAACAATCATAAGAAGGAATCCGAGAGCAATAAGTATATGACTAAAAAGTGTATGAATGACTGCTTTTCTCAAGTACTGGTTTAGTTTATCGAGGATAATCTTGTGTTTGTGGCTAACCAGCTGTCTATCAATAATCACATCGCCTTTTCTGACAATGATTTTGTCTCCCTGAACACTGCTTTTGACTTCTGCTCTTTGTTTGAGGGTTTCATCCTTCAGGAACTCGATATTCGGACCAAGGGACATTGCGATGAATTTGCTCATCTCCGTTACAGCGTTTCGCATATTCAGATTCCATTTTGATTCCGAAAAGAAAAAATCATTCTTAACGGTATTCTCAATGTAAGTCGGTAATTCATCGAGATAACTAATCACTTCTGCCTTTAATGGATCCAGCTTGATATGTTTTTCTCCGATGAACCGCATCGAGATCATATTATTGCTCTTTGCGGTAATGAAGCGTCTTTTGTTTCTTACGACACCTTTGTGAATGTATACATTTTCAAAAAGTGACTGAAATGTGGATATAAACTTTTTATAGTTTGCATTTTCGATGATTGTTTTTAGCGTTTCAGGACTGAGTTGTATCTCATATTCTTTACTTATCATATCATCCAGTGATTTTGCCTTAGTCTCGATGTCAGCTTTTTCTCCTTCTTCCTCATTCAGTCTTTTTGCCTCATCAAGAATTTCTTTTACGATTTCCACGCCTTTATCAGGATAAGTGAGGTCGAATTTGTATAAGTCTTTTTCCTGAGATAAGGCATATTCCTGTTTTTCTGTTAAGTTTTCCTCGTCAATGACATCAAAATCATAAGGCGACACGATTTTTTCTGAGCAGAAATCCCCAATCTTATAGTTGTATTGGTGATAGTAGAAATAGGGTGTTGCCAGTCCTATAACGATTAAAAAGAGGATTACGGTTACTATATATCTAAGAGGAAGGATTAATTTTGATTTTGTTGTCTCTTTAGACTTTTTCTGCTTAATGTTTTTTGATGCCGGTTGTTTTTTTAGCTTTTTAAGGATTTTCATTTTTCGTATCGTTCGTAAGCCTTGATTATATTTTGTACTAATTCGTGTCTGACGACATCTTTATCGGTGAAATAAATGAATGCAATTCCTTCGATACCTTTTAATATTTTCTGTACATTAACAAGTCCAGAAGCCTTTGAATTGGGTAAATCAATCTGGGTTATGTCTCCTGTAATTACGGCTTTTGAATTTATTCCGAGTCTTGTTAAGAACATTTTCATCTGGTCGTTAGTTGTATTCTGACCTTCGTCTAAAATTACGAATGCTTCATCGAGTGTTCGACCACGCATAAAGGCTAATGGAGCAATTTCAATGACGCCACTCTCGATATATTTTAACGCTTTTTCTGGACCTAATAGATAATAAAGAGCATCATATAATGGTCTGAGATAAGGATTGACTTTAGCTGCAATATCGCCAGGTAAAAACCCCAATTTTTCACCTGCCTCAACGGCTGGTCTGACAAGCACTATTCTATTAACCTTTTCGCTAATAAGGGCAATAACTGCCATTGTCATCGCTAAAAATGTCTTTCCTGTGCCTGCAGGTCCTATTGCAAACACAATGTCGTAATCTTTTATAGCATCAATATAACGCTTTTGATTAATTGTTTTCGGCGTTACCTTGACTACTTTATCGCTGATGCGGGAGATATGTATTTTTTCTGATAATGCGGATTGCAACTCCGAGTTCGTATTGGACTTGATAGAATGGATAGTATAGTTTATCAATTGTCGAGTAAGCGAACCTTGTGCCTTATAAATGGATAACAATCCATCTATTATCTCTCTGGCGATTTTTACATCTTCCTCTGCTCCGAGAATTTTGAGTTCATTACCTCTGACTATAAGCGTAACACCCGATGCTTCTTCAATTAGTTTTAAATGCTCATCATTTTTACCACACAGATCAACGATAGTCTGAGTATCCAGTGCAATACTGTTCTCGAATGAATTGCTCAATCTTTCTCCTTATTCTATTATATAAAAACTAATCGTCAGGATTCTATCCGATGTTTATTTTTTATGTCAAGACATAAGGATTCACTGCAAATTTGATGGTTATTTGAGTATATTACGGCTGATAAATATGCACTTGAATCTGTCAGTCTTTTAATGTTATGACTAACGCTAAATCTTTACTTTGATAAACTTGCTTAAAATATTACTGACACAATTAAAAAACAAGATATGGAACAGACAAATAAAAAGGGTGATGTCTCTTTAATTTTCATATATTCTGTTTTAATCTTTATTATGGCAATGTGGGGATGTGCTTTTGTTGCTATTAAGTATCTGCTTAACTTTCTTAGTCCTTTGCAATTAGTCAAAGTTCGCTATATACCTACAGCTTTGGTCTTTGTTGGAATTTTGCTTTTTAAAAATAAGGCTGAAATATTGAGAATAATCAAGCGTCATTATGTACGACTTGGTTTTGTTGCTTTCTTCGGAGTAATCGGTTACAATCTCTCTCTTGCTATTGGTGAGGTACGATTGCCTGCCGGGACATCTGCTTTGATTGTTAATCTAAGTCCCATTTTTAATCTGATTTTGGCTGTAATACTTC
>CAZYWQ010000037.1:0-10312 GCA_964651675.1 uncultured Candidatus Sumerlaeota bacterium
GTCCTGGGGATTTTGTAAAAGAAGAGTTAAAAATTCGTAACTGGACACAAGAAGATTTAGCGTCAATCTTAGACCGCTATGAAAAAGATATAAGCAAAATCATAAACAATAAACAAGCTATTACTATCGAAACTGCCAAATTATTAGGAAAAGCCTTCGGACAGTCTGCTCAATACTGGATCAATCTGGATACCAATTATAGATTGAGATTAAAAGATGTAAGTACAAAAGAGAAAGATGTCGAAATAAAGGCTTATATTTACAGTTATATGCCCATAAATGAAATGTTAAAAAAGGGGTGGATTAAACACTCTGCAAATATTACTGAATTAACTGCAGAGATAAAAAATTTTTGGGGAATCCGGGAATTGGATTTTTCTTTTTTGAACAAAACTGAATTGCCCAATTTCAGAAAATCAAAATCGTATAATAACTACAATATATTCCACGCACTCACTTGGTTTAAAATGGCTCAAAATTGCGCCCCAAAATATAAAGTAAACAAATTTACAAAACAAAATTTAATCAAGTTGGCTAATAAGCTTTATGAATACACAAATACGGAAAATGGTGTCAGGAATTTCCTTAATGAACTAAACAAAATAGGCGTAAAGTTCTTCTTACTAAGTCATCTTCAAAAAACTTATTTAGACGGAGCATCCTTTTTTGATGACACTAATCCAGTGATCGTATACACAAAAAGATATGATAGAGAAGACAACTTCTGGTTTACCATTGCTCATGAATTAGCTCATTTGATAAAACATTTAAAGAATCCTGATGACTATTTCCTAGATAATTTAGAAGAGTTAAATACCAAAGTGGAAGAAGAGGCAGACTATCTTGCCTCAAAATTAATCAAGGTAAATGAAATAATCAAATATTTTAAACCATTTAAACATTATATTTCTCATTCGCGTGTGGCTAGTTGTACCCGAGAAATAGGAATTAGCTCCTCAATAGTAGTGGGAGTATTGCAACATTACGGAAAGCTCCCAAGACAATATCTAAACAGATTTAAAAGAAAGATATCTGATTCAATACCTCAAAAATACTGGGTTGAGAAATCTCCATAAAATACAAAACTTATCTCTTGACATCGTTGGACGAAAAAATGTAATTTACCTAAAAGTTTAGTTTTAAGGTGGGCTGAAACTAAGCGTAAAGGGGTGGAGTAATATGTTAGAGACTTATGAAAAACGGAAATCCGACCTGTTTGTAGTATCTTCAAAAATCCGAGAATTTGCTGCTAAACGAAAAGATCGAGAAGCAAAAACTGTCATCGAAAACTCAATGCAGAAAATTAAGAACAACCAGTTTAATTTAGTTACTCTCGGACAATTGAAAAGAGGAAAATCAACTTTTATAAATAGTGTGCTGGGAAAACCCGTTTGTTACTGTGATATACTTCCGACAAGCTCCTCCATTGTTGAGATAAAAAATTCTTCTAATGGTGATGAAGCCCTTGTACACTTTAGCGATAAATCAGTTAAAAAAATATTACTGAGCGAACTTAAAGACTATACAACAGAACAATATAATCCTCAAAATGAGAAAAAAGTTTCTAAGGCAGAAGTTTATGTCCAATCGGAATATCTCAATGGTGGAATGACTCTCGTAGATACTCCCGGTGAAGGTTCCATCGATGTGGCACACGATGAAATCGCTTATGATTACCTTCCGAAGGCTGATGCGGCGATATTTCTTATCACTTCCGATTTGCCAATCAGTGCTGCAGAATATAAATTCCTACAAGAAGTAAAAAAATATATTCACAAAATCTTTTTCCTCCTTAACAAATCCGACACCATCGATAATACTGACCTATACAAAGTGTTACAATACAACAAAGAAGTTATCGAAAAAAGATTGGGAATAAAAGACGCAAAAATATTTCCTGTATCCTCGAAACTTGCCTTGGAGGCCAAACTCGAAAAAAATACCAACAAGTTAAAAGAAAGTAAACTACCCAATTTTGAAGAAGTTCTCAGAGACTTCATACTCAACGAAAAAGGTAAAATCTTTTTAATCGCAGAAGGAAAGCGACTGAAATGCATAATCGATAAGCTACGCAATGGATTAGAAATCGAAAAGAAGATGCTGAATACAGAAATCGGCGATTTGCTTGAGAAAAAAGGAATCCTCGAAAAAGAAATCAAGAATCAGCGTGCTGAAAAAGTCAGAATCCTCAAAGATGTTACCCGTATGGTCAATGGATTAAGAAAAGAAATCGAACAAAGAATGGCGGATTCGATCGAAAAAAAGATTACGAAAAATATTTCGAAGTTCAAAGAAGACAAATTTATTGAGATCGACGAATTGAAAAAACATTCCGATTTGAAAGAATTAGTTCAAAATCTGAACGCCGATCTCGTTGAGCAAACAAAAGAATTTACGAAAAAGTGGTTTACTGATGAACAGGAAGACGCAAAATATAAATTCAACACCGAAATCGTTGAACGATACACTTTAGAAGCGAACCAGCTTGTCTACAAATTCCAGAAAATCGTTTCTCAACTTTTCGATGTCGAACTCAGAGAAATCAAAGAGAGGTTTTTTGAGAAGGAATTTACACTGAACAACTTTGAGTTCTCAGTCGACAGCAAAAATCCATTCGTTAAAATTGCCGAATGGTTAGGCAGAACATTTCTTGGGAAAGTTCTCGGTTCACAAAAGAAAAGTATCAAAAATCACATAGAAGAACAATGCAATGAAATAATCAAAAGCATACCCGAAAAGTTAGATAAGGTTATTTACGCCTTTTCTGATACGATTCACAAGTCAGAAGTCGAACTAAAAAGTTTATTGGGTCGCGACATCGAGATAAATATCAAAACAATCGAGCGGATTCTAAAACGAACCATCGACAATGTAAAAAACAAGGCATTCATTCGGAAAGAAAAAGAGAAAGAAATCGATAGTCTTATGGGAGTAATCGATTATTTCGAGGCAGAACTCGATGTAATCAACGAAGATGTCTGGAATTTATAATACAATACAAGCCCCAAAGGGGTGGTAGACTCCCCAAATACTATTTAACAGCTCCGCCCGTAAGTCCCTGAACAATATATCTTTGGAAAAACAAAGCTATCAATATAACAGGAATAGAGGAAATAACAGAAGCTGCCATAATATATCCCCAGGGAATTTCCCCGTGAAGCCCCTGAAATAGTGCGATTCCCACAGGAACAGTTCTGGCATTATAATCTGTTGTCAACATAAGCGCAAAGAGAAATTCATTAAACGAAAACATAAACAGAAGCAATATCACCGAAAAAAGTCCAGGCAATGCAATCGGAAACATAATTTTAGTCAATGTCTGGAGTCGTGTGGCTCCATCCACCAATGCAGCTTCATCGATTTCATAAGGTATCTGCGAAAAGTAACTGAGAAGTATCCACAAAGATAGTGGCAAGCTATAAGCAATATACGGAAATATCAGGGCTTTATAAGAATTAATCCAACCGACACCACTCATAAACTTGTACAAGTAACCAATAATGCAGATTTGTGGAAACATCGAAAGAGCAAGGACTGATATAATAATAACCATCTTGCCACGAAAACGAAATCTCGATATAGCATAAGCTGCAAGAGCGCCAATAGATGCACTCAATAACGATGTTATTCCCGAAACTATGACACTATTTTTTAAGTAATCCGCAAAATGAAGAGTCTCGAGGTTAATCACATCTTTATAATTTTTAAGACTTACCTCGTACGAACCCTTCACAAGAAAATCTGGTGATTTACTCAATGAAACCATCAGCATCCAGCCAAATGGAATGAGGAAAAAGAGAACCATCAAAATGGTTCCCGTCATTAACAATATTTTCTTCAATTGCTTTTCATTCATTCAGTTATTTCCTTGAACCTACTCAACTTTAAATAAGCGATGGCGATGAGAAATGCTATCAGAAATAGAATGATGGAGATAGCAGATCCATAACCAAAATCACCTAACAAAAAATATTTGTAGCTATATAAAGAAGTGGAAGTGGTTGATCCACCAGGACCTCCACCGGTAATGACATAGATAATATCGAAGACTCTAATTGCATCAATCGTTCTGAAAAGTACTGCCACAACAATGATAGGTTTAATAGCAGGCAAAGTAATTTTAATTAATCTTTGAATAATATTTGCACCGTCAATTTTAGCCTGCTCATACAATTCTTCAGGAACAGTTTGCAATCCTGCGAGGATAATAATTGCCACAAAAGGAGTCGTTCTCCAGACATCAGCGAGAACCAATGCAAAAAATGCCCCGACAGCATTCCCAAACCAATTTATCGAGATGCCCGAGATACCATTTACAAAATAATTAGCGAGTCCATAATCATAGCGATAAATCAACTGCCATATTCTTGCGCAAATAACACTCGGTATCGCCCACGGAAGAAGCGCAATTCCCCTCATCAAACCCCTTGCGGCAAATTTTTCATTTAATATGAGCGCTACCATTATTCCTAAAATCATCTCCAATCCCACAGAGACAATCGAAAAAAGAATAGTAAAAATGGTAGATTGCCAGAATTGAAAATCTTTGAATAACCTTAAGTAGTTCCCCAATCCGCTGAACTTACTTTGCAGGAAAGAAACATCTCGCCATAAGCTAACCCAGAATGTGCCTATGACAGGAAATAACATAAAGAGAGCGATAAACAGAACAAGAGGTGAAACGAAGATACAAATATCTTTAATATTCTTATTCACGATAGGTCCTTATGATGTTTTCTATCTCCTTTTGCGCTTGATTGAGAGCCTGCTCAGCATCCATCTTCCCAGAGATTGCTCCGTTTACATATCTTTGAAGGATTTCCGACACCTGAGTATATGCAGGCAAGTTTGGTCTTGCCACAGAATATTCAAATGCCTTTTTCAATACTTCCATCTGAGGCATTTTTTCTTGCACATCTTTATCATCGTAAATGTCTTTTCTTCCGGGATTCCAACCCAATTTTAAAGCAACTTTTTTCTGAGTATCATAAGAAAGAATAAATTTAACAAGTTCCCACGACTCATTTTTATTATCCGAAAAATTGGATACACCAATATGCCATCCGCCGAGAGTTGCAGCGTTTCTGCCATTTTCAAACTTTGGAAGGACTGCCATCCCAACCTTTCCCTTAATAGACGATTCATCGCTCGTATGAAGTCCCCAAGCATAGGGCCAATTCCTTTCAAACAGAGCATTTCCATTCTCGAAGAATGTTCTAACCTCTTCCTCTTTCATCTCAGTGAATGTATTTGGAGGTGAGATTTTATATTTGTTAATCAAATCACTCATAAAATTTAAAGCCTGAATATTCTCATTCGTATCCAATGCGATTTTGCCCTCTTTATCGATGATAAGACCGTTATTAGAAGAAATAAATTCGAGAAAATTGCAGATAAGACCTTCATACTGAGCTCCCTGCCAGACAAAACCATAAAACTGCGGATTATTCTTTCTTTCCTCTTGTTGAATTTTCGTCGAGTATTCCACCAGCTCATCCCATTTTTCTGGAATGGGAAAACCATATTTTTCAAGCAAATCCTTCCTATAATAAAGTAGACCGCAATCGACATAAACAGGCAAAGCGATGATTTGTCCCTCATAAGAATCCGCCTGTTTAACTACAGCACTAAATATTTTTGTCATATCGAAATTATCTTTTTCGATATAAGAATTCAAAGGCATAAGCCAATTAGAAGCAGCAAACTGACCTACCCACGCAACATCCATCAGAAAAACATCAGGATCGGACTTCTTCGCTTTCAAAGGAATTACAAGACTCTGTCTACGCTGATCTGTATCTGTAGGTTGCCTTAATACTCTAACCTTTCTCTGTTGAGTCAGATTAAATTCATCAATGAGAGTTTCCCAGTAATCTACCTCATTAGGAGCACCACCGACAGCAAAAATCAATTCCGTTTCCTTTTTAGCACAACCCAAGAATAATATTAATATAACAAAAAACAGAAAGAATAATCGCCTCATAACATCTCTCCCTATACGGTTTTTATACAAAGTTGACTGTATTATCAAACGAATCAATCAATGTAACACGAGCTTCAGCTCGCAGGTTTTTACGACATAAATGTCGCACTACGATAACTAACAAGCAATTCCTTTATTATTTAGCATACAAATGGTTGTCAAGGTAGAAATGGAAGTTAGCGATCGATGATTAATGTGTCATTCTCATTTACCAGGTAGTAACAGGTGATGAGCTTTCAAGAATTTATTAATAAAGATTATCAAAGATAATTTTTCTATGCTTGTATTTATTAAAATCCTCTGGTGCAAGTAAGCGGTCTGTGTTAGTGAGAAGAATTCCTACCTGTGCATATAAGTACTGTACCCATTCAGAGCATATCCAGAAGTTATCAAAACGACATCGCAAATAATTCATCCCTTTCTCATAACCATTTTTTCCCCAGAGCCTTATTGCAAGTGCAATTAGAATAAGCAGTTTTTTGTCATAGTAATTTTCTCCTGATTCTGCCGTTCTAAAGGCGATCTTCTTCATTTTTGCCCTTTTTTCATCCGTTAAAGCTTCACCAATGACTGCTGAATTATCACCGAGTATTCTGATTACAGTTATTTTATATCTGTTATCATCGAGATATTTATCAAGTCTGTTTATCACAAGACCTTTTGCTATCGCCTCAACTACGACCAAATCATTGGATGCGTTTTGCGAAGAAACCTCTCCATCTTTCCTGAATATTATTGCAGTATGTGAGTACTTTGATTTTGTATAAGCGCATATTCTTTTAGTTATAAGTGTATCAAGAGGATATTTTATCCAGTTTCCAATGTAATGCGATAGTAAAATATCCCCGTCTTTAACTTTCTTATAAGCAAAATGCTTCATATTGATATTATTCTTTATTAAAAAACCATTTGTAGTGAGGATCTTTATTTAAGAATTAATTGCTTTAAGCCATCCTGAAGTCCCTCCTTATATGCCTGAACTTCAGGATCGACTTTTGAGGAATATTGAATTGAAAACTTATCACCTTTTTGTGATTGAAAAGAGCCTTCTAAATGTCTTTCCTGTCCTATAGAACTATAGAAAAGCCCTGTCTTTTTACCGTAATGAGCAAATGTGCAGCCCAGCATACTCAGAAGAATTATTGCTATTAACAATTTCTTTACCATCTAATATCACCTTTCATCTTTTTAAAAGTAGGTGTGTGAGGTATGAAACCGCACCGGCAACTATGGCTGATACTGTGGCAATGAAAAGATTGGAGCGTTTTCGTTCCATACCCTCAATTTTCTGACAGATTAAATCTACCTTCGCTTCCAATCGAGTTAGCCTTTGAGTTATATCTATGTCAAACTCATCATACTTCTTTTCCAAATCCTTCAATGTCATAAACCTCTCATTAAAAATCCTTTTTTCGTTGATCCTGAATCCAGCGATAAAAATGTCATGCTGAACTTGTTTCAGCATCTAATAGGTTAACTTATAGTTTTTTTGGACTACATGGACATAATTATCATTAAAGCGATTTTAGATTAGTGTTTTACTTATGCAGGTCTTCTTTGGGCAAATTCGAATCCGAAGGAATATAAATCAATAAAATTCATTACTTGTGGAATCGTTATCAACACCCAGTACTGGTAGTTATCTACAATGGTAACATCGGAAAGATCATACTCAACAGTATCTACATAACCATCAAGAGAGACTATCTGTTGTGAACCAATCTGAGTTATTACCACATCATCTCCGGTTTCTAATCTTTTATATATTTTATAAGCTATTTGGTCATATCCCTGCGCATCGGTATAAACTTTGATTCTTGTCTTTGTTAGAACAGAACCCGCCAAAACCTCTGGAAAGGGTACCAATATCTGACCATTCGCATTAGTGAAATTAATATGAGAACCATTGTTTTGATACGAAATGCCGGAATTATTAATGACCTCAAACTTTGATGTACCCATCACATACCATTTTTTGTTGGAGGAATTACCCGCCTCAAGATATTGTTCCGCCTTAAAGTAAGTACAGGACAATCCTCCTGAAGAGCTGTCATCTGAATCATTTCGCAGAAATTTGTCTTCGATCTGTGATGCTTGCACAATACCTGTGTTATCTATTATCGTCGTATTGTTTACCTTGTAGCCATTTTTGTAATCTGCCGAACCTTCACTTGCAACATTTCCGTTATCTCCATCAATATTATGCTTCTCGGTTACTCCCTCATCACAATAGTGAACGGTGTTGTAACCATTGTGAATTCTATTTGTACTTTTAGAAGTCACTCCATCTACTGTTAACCTCCCGGTTGTTTCATCATCCTGGTCGTTTCGTAGGAATTTGTCTTCAATCACAGAGGCGTTTACAATTCCATCACTATTAACAATTTCACCCCCATTAACTTTTAAGGATGCGGAACCATCACCAGAATTTTTTATATCCAAGGAGGTATTTTGTGAGGATGATATGTCAATCGAAAGGTCATTTCCCTGACGAATTATTGACGATTTTAACCATTTACCTTCTGAATCAATAATCCCTGAGTCGTTTTTATCGTTAAGACAAGAGTTCTCATTAATCTTAATATTTGTATCTTCGTCAATTACTGTAATGTCATTTACCTTTACATCTTTTAAGTTTGCCATAGACTGAATCGCTCCTTTCTAAATCGTTTTTTCAGTTTATAAAACTCATTCGGGTTGAAGTACATCTTCTTCATAATACACTCCATTTGTTTGAGTTATAGGCGCACTTAGAAACATTCTAACCAAATATCGAATCGAAACCTGAATCTCGTCATTTTCCTTGTCAAGCTTAAGAGCCTTATATTTGCTTTGGGAAATGGGTGTATGTGGTAAAATAAATTCACTTATCTCATTAATTACAATGTCGCCTGAGGAGTTAATCTCCAATATTCTTTGTTCATTGATGCTAAAGTAAATTGTCTCAGTTTGATAATCAAAATTGAGCAGTGTCTTACTCCCTTCGGCAATGAACGAATCGACCTCAATCAAATCACCAATACATTTGAGATTCTGGTCACCAACAACCACTTCTTCGCCATCAATTATGAAATCGTCTATCTGTGCAACTCTTACTCCACCAATAACAAATTCAATATAGAAAAACGGATCGTTTATTACTACCCTTACATAATTCATCTCATTCCAGAAAGCTAAATAATGAGAAGTTGCCTCAGGAGTAAATCTTCCGGAAAATTCCAATATGTTTTTATCTCTGAGGATCGTCTTGATATCCATAATTTGGAGTAATCCCTTGATATTCAACGGAGTAAAATCGATGCTTACGACATCACTACGCTCTAATTCAATATTGGTGAGCGGAGATTGAAAGTTGATAATATCATAGATATTTACGAGGAAATCCCTGTAGAAATCACCGAGTCTATCAATATATTCCTCTTCATCAATGAAATCACATTTGACCTTAAGTGTTCTTGTTCCGATTTTATCGATGGAATCCTCATCCTCATAGATTTTTATCAACTTATAGACATCCATTGAAGTTATCGGATAAGAATAGTTCAGAGAACCCATTAGGTTAATGGAATTGTAGATGCATTTATTGGACATTCTGTCAACCGTAAAGGTAAAAAGCTTTATAGTATCTTTATCTATTGATTTAACAGGATTGCTATCCGGATTCATGGGTAACATTTTGAGTCTTCCCCGCTCAAAGAATATATAACAAGCGGATTGAAGAGAGAATTGCTGCAGAATTGCACTAAGAAAAATCGACTCTCTTATAGCTCCTGAGAACTCAATTGGAAATGTGGTGTCAAGGTAATCCCTTGACAAATCAAATGAATCTGTGTCTATTAATGATTCATCCTCACCAAAAATGCTCTGGTATAAATCAAGGACAACATCAGCAGGATTAATTATCAATTTATTACTTTCGTTGTAAAGCCCCTGAACCTTACAGGTTATATCGTCTGTTAATTCATAATTATATGGCTTATGTTCAATCTCAAGTTTAACATCGCATAGTTGAACATCCGCATTATCGGTTGAACCGACATATTCAATGTCAAACCGCAATTCATTGTAAATTTCCCAATTTTTATAATCGAAACCAGAGATATTATTCAGGTCAAAATTCTGTGCCACAACCTGAGAATTTATTTCGATATCTTCGGTTAGTGAAGTCGATTGAACATCCCCTGTTAAGATATTACCGATATTATCAGTACTTACATTGAGCGAAGATGTATCAATGAGATGTCTGTATTCAATCTCTAACCAGACCTCGAATACCTCGACAACGATCTTCTCATTGCCACCTGCTCCACCATCCGCATTCGACTCAAT
>CAZYWQ010000037.1:10322-12325 GCA_964651675.1 uncultured Candidatus Sumerlaeota bacterium
CCAGGAGGGGTTATTGTGGCTGATGTATATGAAGTCTTAGAGGTTGAATGATCTAAAGTCACACTCATTGATAAGGTGTCATCATACAGCCATTCAAAATTAAATGTTCCGGTATCATCAAGAGATTGATAAACAATAGTCGCCTTAATTGTTGCAATCCATCCCATTTTAACTTTTGTCTGTCTTGCAAGATTAAACCAGCCTGATGAACCTGCTTTGCTTCCCATATTCCTATCAACAATCTTGAACCAGTCGGAGACATCCGAGGAATTGTATGGATAAGTATCTTCTGTGGTTGGAACAATCTCCATAAATAAATTTGCTTTATAAATTCTGTTATCATCAAGGGTATGAAAAGCTTCAGTACTATGGTTCGATTCTGAGGATGTATGATTATGGGAAATGGTCGAGAATGTATCAGTATGAGAGTGAGAAAAATCGAGTGACAGTAACTGAGGAACCGCTAATGCAAGATTGCCAACATTATAAGGAGTCGGATTCCCTGATTCGTACATTCTGATTGTGGCTTGATCCACAGTCATAATCTTACTCTGAAAAAACTTAATCTTAAGTCTTGGTTTGATAATCGAACCATAAACAGCTTCGCCACTACTCACATCTTTTTCATTTTCCATTTTGAGGATTCGATTATCCTCATTGATCGTGGCATAAGTAGCTGTATCATCTTCATCGATAGCATTCTCAGGATTCTCCGCAGAAGATCCTGTTGTGTCCCAATCACCATCATTGTTATAATCGCCCTCAAGAAATAAAAAATCGGAAGATTTATTATAGTTTCTTACTCTTGGTCTTTCATCGAAGGACAAGATTGAAAATATTTTACCATTAACACTATAATTGGTATTAATCGTAACATCCTGAGTAAGTTTATTCTCGATTCTGACATTTGAGATAGCCTTGCAGGAATGAGAAGCAACAAGAAAATCGTAAGACTGCTTAACCTCGATGACCAAAGAACCGCTAATATGATTTGATTCTTTAGTACCATTAACACCTCGTTGAATACCCAAAAAAGTATCCGAGTTTCTCGATGAATAACTAATTTCTTCCTCATCAATAAGAATCGTACCAGAGTCTGGAAAGAAAGACGCCATAAAAACCTTAATTCCGGATTCTCCTTCGCCTTTTAAGAGCGTGTTGTCCAAAAATGTGGATGCACCATCATTGACAGGTATAGTCAGAAAAGATTCAAGAGTACCGTAGATTCTTGGTGCAACTTTGCCCAAACTGCTATCGGGAGCATTCGGAAAGTATTGTTTAGTTATAGAAGTGCCAATTATGGGATTCAAGATCTCGGAAATTTCCACTATTTCAATGACACATTTTTCTTCATTATAACTCGACTCAAAATTCAGCTTTCCCTTAAAAATTTCTACGCTATCAATCGGTTCATCATCTTGAACGCTAAAAAAGACCTGATGCAGTACGCAATCGACCACTTCTATGTCATCTGCCCTTAAAATATCCGAAAATTTAGCTCCCTGCTCACTTATTGTATTCGATAAAACGATTTTAATTGGTAATGTTTTTGAGTCAAACAATCCCAGATGTGTACTTAAGGTTCCCCAATCAACTACCCAGCCATTGTACTCTATATCATTAAATGTGAAATTCCTATCAGAAATATATAATGTGGTCAGAGGTAAGTAAATGATTAGTGCATAAGTAATGGCATTATGTTCGGAATTTTTTTGAAAGAGGATCTCGGTTGACAAAGTTCTCATTTTCTCACCATATAATAAGATTTTTTCGTTTATAATATTAGATTGGGCAGGGCAGGATAAACAATGGACAATTAGATAAATGTGTTTTGTCCATCATTTTTCATAAGGCATTTGGTAGGGTTTTAAATATCTGAGGAATTGACAATCTGTATTATGTTATTTCTTTACAAATCAAGCGGGGGGGAACTCCAGTGGGAATCCAGCATTTTTAAGCGATTTTATCTTAATTCCGGATTCTCATTTACTAATGACAGTAGA